>NZ_JBICCO010000031.1:0-64605 GCF_043119405.1 Achromobacter sp. 413638 | reverse complement strand
CTCACATTATGTTCCGCGCCACATAATGCACCAAGATCACCGCGGCGGCGTTCAACTCCAGCACACGCTGTACGACGACACGTGGATAAACAGAAGTCGAGTTGATCGTGCCCCTGAACAATGGCTCGTAGGCCAGCACCTGGTGCATGCTATCCAGGAACACAGCGGCGAATATCTCGTTGGGTTCAGCGACCAGTTTCACGCGCAGATAGTCCCGCACGGCGGCCGGCTGGCTGAGGCATGGTCCAGCTTTGAAGATCCGTTTTTCCAGCAGCACGATGGCCTGCTGGATGATCCAGTCTTCGTGCTGGGCAGCTACGGCGGAAAGCGACTCCACACAGGAGTCATTGATGGCGAAAGACATGGCGAACCTCCAGACGGTGAGATCGGAGGGCGCGCGCCCCCGAGGGCAAGCCCTCCTGGGGATGAGAATGAAAAGATGCATCCATCACCGCGATTGCGGTGACCGTTCGCGGCCAGGATGCAAGGCGAACGAGTCGCGGTCAGCGCAGAGGACTGCGCCGTAGCCTTGAAGACCGGGGCTACCTGGGCATGTCGCCGACGACGTCGGCAGGCATTTCGGATGTGGGTGTGCTGGTCGGACCCTCAGCCGCCAGCATGTCCATGGCTGACAGCAAGGCATCGCCCTCGATCGGCCCCTGCAGCAGGATGGCCTGGCCCGTTTGGCGATCGAGCAGGCGCAGCGACGGCGTGGCGGTTACGCCGCTCTTGGTGGCTTCCGCAGCCTGGGCGCGGATAGCCGCACTGGGCCTTTCGCTTGCCATGCACTGCTCGCTGGCTGGCGTCGATTCGGGGTACCGCAAGCCATCGGGCAAGCCCTGGCCGCCGCTGCGCGTGTGGGCATAGACCCATTCGATCGCCTGCCAGAACGCGACATGCCCACCTGCTTCGGCAGCGCATTCCACTAGGCGTGCCTCGGCTGACGCGGCCGGCTCGTGCTCGGCCAGCGGCTGGTGGTGCCATTGCAGCGCCACGTCGGTGTTGTTGCCGATCCACCGCTTGAGCTGCGGGAAATACTCCCGGCAGAACGGGCACTCCAGGTCGGCATAGAGCGTCAGCGTGAAACGGCCTTTGGGGTTGCCCATTAGCCAGGGCGGCCCGGCCACCGGTGCCATGCTGACCGGCGTGGGCGGCTGCGGCGGGGATTCGCCGGGCGACCTTGACACAAGCCAGATCAGCAGCAGCGCGACCAGCACAGCAGCCAATGCCCAGGGCCAGCGGGGCCGCCCGTTGCGGCGGCGGAACGCCTGGACCTGCATCGGAATGGAAGGACGTTTCTGTTCCATGGCGTTCTCCGTCTTACGACAGTTCCAAGGCCGGCGACTCGATGCCGCGCGCCTGGTCGATCTTCTCGGCCACCTTGAAGGCCGCTTCCAGTTCGGTGCAGCCGTAGTGCTGCATGAGCTGGTAGCGCTCGGCCTTCTCTTCGGGTTCGGTCTGCGCCAACGCCAAGTACAGGCTGGGCGGCACGGCGCGGAACAGCACTTCCATGCTCTTGGAAAGGATGACGCCCTCGGTGAACTTGCCCGCTTCTTTGCGCGCCGAGAGCATCAGCGCTTTCTGCGCGGGCGAGAGTTCGCGGAAGCGTGCAATCTTCTCGACCTCATCGGGCGGCATCGACAGGCAGATCCACCACTCAATCATGTTGAGCATGGGCTCCGCGGCACGCGGCAGATCGTCGATATTTTGTGTAGCCAGCCAGAACCAGGCCCCTAGCTTGCGCCACATTTTTGTAATTTTTACAACGTAGGGCGCAAGCAGCGGGTTCTTCGTGATGATGTGGCCTTCGTCGGTCACATTGATGATCGGACGGCCCAGGTACTGGTCGCGCTCGGCGATGTTGTTCACCGTGCTGATCAGGCTGATGTAGGCGATGGAGAGCTGCGCGTTGTAGCCCTCCCGGGCATAGGTCGCGAGATCCACCAGCGTGATGTCGGCCTCGGGCCACGGCGTGCCATCGCGATCGAACATCTCGCCGTCCGTGCCTTGGCAGAACATGTCCATCGCGTCCGCCATCTCCAGCAGCCGCACGCGCCGCATCTCGGGCAGCGTCGGGTCCTGGCCGCGCGTGCGCAGCGCGTTGCGCACGTCGCGCGTGAGCACCGTGCGTTTCTCGGCCACGCAGTGCTCGGCGGCATCGAGGATGCACTGGCGGATCAGCGAGCGATCGGCCCGCGTCATCCGGGCTTCTTCCTTGTCCTCGCCGCCTGTGATCATCAGCCGTGCCGTGATCTCCAGTTCACCCAGCACGTCGCGCTGCTCGTCCTCCTCCATGACCGAGGAATCGGCTGGCAATTCTTCATCCAGTGCATCGGCATCAAGCGTCTGCACGTTGCTGGGCGTTTCGATCAGCCGGCGAGCGTCGGCGAACGGCGCCAGGCTGATGCCCGAGCCAGGAGCCAGCTTGACCCGGTTCACGGTCAGACCCAGGCGCTTTGCGAAGTCGCTGAACAAGCCAAAGCTGTTGCCGGCTTCCACGATGAACAGCCGCGGCCGGTAGATGGCCGTGACCTGGTTCAAGAGGTTGTTGAGCGTTGCGCTCTTGCCCGAGCCGGTGGGGCCGAACAGGAACAGATGGGCGTTCATCTGCCTGTCCAAGCGGTTCAGTGGATCAAACGTGATCGGCCCGCCGCCGCGGTTGAAGAACGTGTTGCCCGGATGACCCGTACCCTGGCTGCGACCCCACGCCGGCGAGAGATTCGCCACATGCTGGGCGAACATCAGTTGGGTGAACCAGTTCCGTCGATCTTGCGCAGGGTTGTAGCAGCACGGTAGCCAGCGCAGGTAGCTGTTGAGCGGCGCGACTTCATCGTCCTCGCGCACAGGCTGCAACCCCGCGTTGAGCATCACGTTGGCGAGGTCCAGACCGCGCCTGTCAAGTTCGGCTTCATCGCGTCCGCGCAGATAGAAGGCCAGCGTGCCGCGGTAGAGCTTGTGCGCGCTGCCGATGAGCGAGCGTGCCTCCTGCACATCCTTGAGCGTTTGTTCCGATGCCAGTGTTTCGCCGACAGCCTTCTTCGCCAGGTGATTCAGGTGCGATTCGAGGATGTCCTGGGGCGTCGCCACCATGGTCAGACACATCGTGGTGTCTTCGGGCATCTGATCGAAAAGCGTGTTGATAGCGTCCCCCTTGCGGGTTTCGCCGGTCAGGTGCCCCGTACCGGGCGGCATGCGTAGCCGGTCGGTGACCAGTACGCGATGCGGCATACCGTCAAAGTACCAGGTGCCGTGCTCGGCATCGGAGCGAGGCTGACCGAAGAACAGCCGTTGACTGAAGTCCCGACCACTCGCCAGCTCAATCTCACCTTCCTCCACCTCGTCGGGATAGCGGGCCAGCGCATAGAAGCGCTCTCGCTCCTCAGCGCCGGGCCCGAGCATCGTGGGGCGTGGGTTGAACCAACGCAGCAGCCAGTCGTGAACATCGGCCGCGACCATGCGCCGGGCCTGGATGCCGGCGTTCGCCAAGCCGCCGCAGAGGCGATCGCAGACGATGTTCAGCATTTGCTCGGGTGTCTGGCCGCGGCGGTTCGCCTGCCCGGCGGCCCGGCGATAGACCACCATGCGCACGCGCCGCGTCTGGCCGCGCCAGCGCAACCGCGTGACCACCGTATCCTCGAACAGTCCGCCGGGCTTGGCCACCGCGCGCAGGTGGTGGCCAAAGAAGCGGAGGTAGAACTCGGTGAAGGCCGTGCTGCGGGCGCGCGGCTGCACGTAGTCGCGTAGCGTCTGCATGTACTGGTCGAAGCTGGGCTCGTCCTGTGCATAGAGCTGGAGCACCCACGGGTTCTCATCCAGCTCATCGAACGAGTCCTGGAGCGCGTTTTCGAGCGCATCGCGGGCATGAGCGAGCCAGCCCGGTTCCCGACCTTCGGTGCCTAGCGGGACCAGTTCGTAGAAGGCCGCGACCGATTGCCCGTCCTCCAGCAGCATGGACTTCGACGGCGGCAGGAACTCCACCCACGGCAGCAGCTCCGCGAATGACTGCGCAACGTCGTACATCGCCTGCTCGTCCGCCACGGTCGCCGGCCTGCGGCCCTGGACCGTCGCTCCGGGTTCGGCAATGCCGGCCTGGCGCAACGCCTCGACGTGGCGCTGCCAGCCGTCCGGCTGCTCGTCATTGCCACCATCGGATGCAGCCAGCTTCGGCCAGGGGAGTTTCCAGCGCATCAGTAGTCCTCCACGCGCTCGCCCGGCATGGCGTACTGCACACGCTGGTACAGGGGAAAGACCGTCGTGTAGCCCGGAACCGGCACGGGATCGGTGCCCGCCAGGTGCGGGTACACATACATGACAAGATCGGGGTTCGGCAGGCGGTGGAACTGGCGATAGACCTCGTTGCGCGCCGTGCGCGTGTAGCGCATCTGCTCGGTGGGCGCGGCCTCCACGTCGGCCTCGGTCAGCGTCCGGCGCAGGCTCTGGCGTGCATCGAGCAATTGCCTGCGCGCCACCTGGCCGGCGCCACCACCCCCGTCACCGGCGTTCTGCTGCCAGATGTCCATCATCGTGCTGTCGCCGTGGGGGAGCAGCTTTTCCTTGCTGGTGGCACAGCCGCCGAGCACCGCGACGGCGAGGGCCAGCGCCAGGGCCTTATTCAAGTTCGAGAGCATGGCTTTCTCCTGCGCGGTGATCGACCTTGCGGCCTTCGGGATCGAAGTCGATGGCGAGCGGCTTTTCGAGGTGGACGGCGACCTTCGCGCCGGGCTGGACATAGACAGCGGCGAACGCCTGGCCGTACAGCTTGTTCACCCAGTCGGCCATGTCGCGCACGCCACCGGCCAGGATGCGGCCCACGGCTTCATTGCCCGAGATACCGACGCTGCCGATGGAGCCGTCGGCGCCGACGTAGGACATCTGGCCGCTGTCGCTGTCGATCAGCGAGGCGACGCCGGCACCGGCGGCGGTAATCAGGGCTTGCGAGCCAAGGTACTGCTGGGCGTTGCTGCGCCGCTCCCCGCTGACGCAGGGAATGCCGTATGGGTCGCTGATCCAGCCCAGGCCTCCACTTTGAGAGTTCTGCTGCTGGTTGTTTTGCTGGTTGCCGTCGCGGTCTTCGGGGATGGTGCGGATCGTGCCGTCGTGGAAGACGAAGGTGATGCTGCGTACCTGGCCGCGCACGCACGAGAGCGTCCAGTCGCCCGATGCGGTGCCGCTGAACACGGCACCGGCCACGTCGGGAATGTCGATGCCATTGGCGGTCAGGTTGTCCGATCCGACCAACACCTTGAAGGGGTACGGATCGTTGACGGTTCCGTCGATCGGCACGCGGCCGATCAGCGCCGTCATCGCCACCGACCCCATCAGCGTCGAATTGGTCGGTACGGTATAGACCGCCTTGGCGCTCTTCACGCCTGCGGCGCGTGCGCCCGCGTTCGCCACGGTTTCCGCCGTGGTTTCCAACGTGCTCTGCGCGGGGCCGAAGCTCGTCGGGAAGCTCATGCCGCTACCCGTGCCACGACTGCTGTTGCGCCCCTCGGCTTTCCTCGCATCGTCGGGTTCGACCCAGCGCACGCCGCCTTCCATGCCGGCCTCGTCGCCGTCACGCAGCCCCAGACCCACCGGCAGGTCGGCATGGCCGCCGCCACGTCCGCCGATACTGTCCAGGCGCCGTTGCAGGTCGGCCAGCAGCCCTTCGGTCTGCTGACGCGCGCTGGCTGCCTGCTCTTGGTCGCGACGCAGGTTGGTGCGCTCGGAGTCGAGGGCCGAATTGATGCGCTGGTCAATGGAGTTCTCGCGCTGGCGCAGTCGCTGGTTTTCTTCGCGCTGGGATTTGTTGTCCGAGAGCGCGGTCTGAAGCTCGGTGCGCAACTGCTTCACTTGGGCAACGAGCGTCGCCACGGTGTCGCGCGGGGTATCGCCCTCGATGCCCAGCGCCTTCATTTCCGCTGGCGTGAGCTTGGCGCCGGCATCCGCGGTCGGTGGTGCCGAAGTGCTGCCTCCCGAGAACAGCCGGATGGCGACGAACAGCACCAGCACGGCAACCGGGATCATCAGCCACTTCAGGAGTCCATTACTGCGCATGGCGGACCTCCTTGCGGTCGGTGCCATCCTGGGAACCGGCTTCCGGTTGCGGGAGATGCACGGCCGGGTCGAAGCGGTTGACCGCTGGTAGCAGCGATTGCGCAAGGCCACGCCCGCGCGTCACCAGGTACAGAACGGTCGTGTCCTCGGGCGTCCCGCGCGGGCCAAGCGCCTCGTGTTGGAAGGTGGCGGTGAGGAAATCGCCTTGCAGCACGCGCGGGTCCAGGGTGATCCAGCCGCTGCTGCTGTTGGTCAGGCGCACGGCGGTCACCCACTGGTCTTCCAGACGCCATGACGCGAGCGCGACCGCGCGCACGGGCAGCGTCGGCATCAGCGTGCCGAGGTCGAGGTCACGGCGCAGGTTCACCCGCATGACGCTCGGCAGCGGCTCCACGGTGCGTAGCGGCGCGTAGAGGTTCTGTGCGGCAAAGCGCGTCAGGACAACCGACACCGGGGTCTCGCGTCGCGCCGCTCGCGCGCCGGCCTGGTCCTGGGCGCGCGCCGGAGCTTCGTTGTCATCGCCGGGCTGATCGCCATAGCGCGCCGGGGTGCTGTTGCCCTCGACGATGCGCACTGGTTCCAGCTCGGCTTCGCCGTCCTTGGCTGGCTCCGCCGCAATGTCCAGCAGGATCAGCGCGCCCGTGTCGGCGTCCTGCAATTGCAGCCGCGTGGGCTCGATCGGCTCGCTGGCGCGCAGGTACACCGCGCCGCCCGCGCTCTGCACCCGTAGGCGCTCGCCGACGCCCGCAGGTACGCCCACGCGGACGTTGCGGTCGATGAACACGATGCGCTCGTGGCCGACCTTCAGCGGCACCGCCAACGGCATACGTTCCCAGCGCAGGATCTCCACTGCCTGGACAGCAGGAGCGGCGGCCACGGCCAACAGCCCCAGCAGCGTGAGTACAGGATGCTTCATGGGGTTTCTCCTTGGGGCGCTTGCGGAGACAGGCCGCCAGACGCCGGGCGCGTTGGCTCCGGCGTGCTGATGCGCTGGGGCGCGCCCTCATAGCAGTCGAGCGCCAGGCCGAACGGGTTGCGGGCAGGATCGACGTCCACCCGCGTGACCTTCACTGGATAGCGCACCAGAGCGCGCTTGACTTGCTCGGCGCCGTAGTACTCGTCGGCGGTGATGTCCAGCGTCACCACCCAGTCGCGGTCGGAGACCACGCGCACGCGCGCCGTAGGGTCGTCGCCGTAGCCGCGGCCGGGGATTTCATAAATCCCGCGCACGCGCTGGCGCAGCTCGCCCGTGCTGCGGCGGTAGTCGTAGTCCGCGCGAAGGAAGGCCTGGCAGGACGGGGTGAGATACGGCGAGAGCGTGTGGAGGTTGCGCGCGTAGTCCTCTTCGCCATTCGTCGGCCAGCGGTTGAGCGTCTGGAACACGTAGAACGTGAACGCATAGACCGATTCGGGCGGCACTTCCCACCACTTCCTGGTACTGCCGGAGCGCAGGTCAGGCGGAACGTGGATGGTCAGATCGCGCGGAGCGCTCCACCAGCCGCCGCCCATGACCAGGGCGACGATGACCAGGGCGCCAGCCCCCAGGCGAAGCGTCTTGATGTGCGCCTGCAGGTGGGTGATCTCGTTCTTGAAGCGGCTCATCGCGCGCTCCTTCGGGTGGTCCAGAAGCCGGAACGCGAGATCAGCACATGGCCGCCCACCCAACCCGCCATCAGTGGATGACGTGTCGCAATGCGCCATTGCAGTTGCCGATACAGCCAGGTGTCGGGACGCCCGCGTTTGAGGCGGCGAAGAATGCCGCCGCCGATGAACACGCCCAAGGCCACGCCCAGGACGACGAACGTGGGAGCTAGCGCGATCGTGCGGAACACCCACGACAGCGGCGCGCCGACCAGCAGGCCGGCGGCGCCGGACAAGCCGCAGCAGATCCACAGCTCGTCGGCGGTGAGGCCGCGCACGACAACGGGGTGGCGGTTGAGCCGGTGCGGAAGGAACGTCACGGTCCCGTCCGCACGGACGTGCTGCTGCTCAGACATACCGGCCTCGCCTTACAGGATGCCGGTGGCTTCGGTGAGCAGCCAGATGCCGATCACGAGCAGGACGGCGCCGATGGCGACCGTGAGGCCGAACTGGCCCCACGTCTTGCGGCCTGTGTGGATTTCCGCGTAGGTCCCGTAAGCGTGGTAGCACACGCCGATGAACATCGACGCCACCACCAGCAGGGCTACGAGCATGATGATGTCGTAGCCGTAGTTGCGGATCGTTTCCATGATGCCGTTGCCCGTGCCGCGGGTCGGGTTCTCCAATTGCGGCAGACCCTGCGCGAACGACAGCACGGGCAGCGCAGCGGCGCCCAGGGCCACGGCGGCGCGCTGGGCAAGACGGGAATTGAGGATGCGGTTTTGCATGGTCATGCCTTTCAGGTCAGGAGAGGAGGAAGAAAGTCAGGACGAGGTACATCGCGACGAATCGGATGCAGACGCCGAGGAACTGGCGCTGGTTGAGGCGGCTCTCGGACCACCCCACGTAGGCCGTTCGCATGGCCCAGACGCCCCAGACGAGCAGGACCGCGAACACGACGCCGACCAGGACGGTCGCCATCGCTGAAGGTGCGATGCCGCTGTTGGCTTGAAATGCCGAGACCTGGGCGCCGTTCATGGCTTGCCCTCCGCGGTCGTCGGCGGTGATGGCGGGACGACCCGCTCCGTGCGGTAGTCGCCGGCCAATTCGGACGGGTCGCGCGGCTGGGCGCGCGACGGTGTGAGATGGGCCTGGATGCCGGCGCGCACGCGCGCCAGGTCAGCCAGCAGCCTCGGGTAGTCGAAGTGGTAGCGCTCGCCCGGCTGGATGGGGGCATGCGCGGCGCTGTCGGCGACCGTGCGCTCCAGCGCGTCGAGTTGGCGCAGCGCTGCGACCAGCTCCTGACGCTGCGCTGGGGACTCGGCCAAGGCCATCGAGGACTGGCCCAACACAAGGGCCGTCACGAGAAAAGTGGGCACGCCGCGATGCGCGGCGCGCAGCCAGATCGGAGCCAACATCGCGCCATTCCTGTGTGATCAGCAATGGCTAGATCGTGGAGATCAGGGCTGTTTCAGGCCGCAAACAATAGGAACCTGCGGATGACCGGATTGATCGGCTAGAGGTACTTCTTGAAGCTGCCCGCAGTCAGGCTCACGGCCAGTCCCAGCAAGGCGGCGCTCGGCAACAGGATCAGCAATGGATGCACCGAGATCGGCAGTGCCAGGTACGTGATCCACGGCAGCACGGCCAGGGGCATAAGGCTGGCTTTCGCGCGGTGGTAGATGAACCCGGATTCGCGGCCCGCGCCGAACCTGCGCACGTCACGTCGCACCAGACCGTCAATCAGACCGACGAAAGCAGCCGTGAAGATCAGTGGCAGCGTGAGCACCAGGACCAGCAGGCGCACTAGGAAGGTCAGCGTCGTGAAGGCCGCGGCGATCAGGTAGCTCTCGGCCCAGACATAGGCTTGGCTGATGTAGTAGCGGAAGTTGCGCGCCTGCTCGTGGCTGGGCGCGCGGACGCGCTCGGCGGTCTGGCTCATGCGCGCCAGCAGCCCGGAGCGAACAAACACCCATTCGTAGCCTGTATCCACCAACTCGTGCGCCGTGCGCCCCGGCTCCTGCACGACCACGCTGCGCGTGAAGTGGTTGGACAGATGCCCAAGCTCGTACTGCAACATCTGCTGGGAATGGCGCCAGCCCTGGTCCTTCCAGAACAGGTGCATGCCGACGCACTCCACCACGATCGAGAACAGCAGCGAGCCGATCAGCACTCCAAGCAAGCGAAACGGCAAGGTGATGGTGCCGACGATCAGGCCCTGGCGCTGATTCTGCTCCCGCTGCGCGGTCGAGGCGGCGTCCTTCACGGCGCGGCCTCGTCGCCACTGTGGTCGGTGTCGGTGGCCACCGCAGCAGGCTCGGCTGGAGCAGCATCATCCAGCAGGTCATCGGGCAAGGCCGCATCCTGCAAGGCCGGGGAACTGGTGAACTCCCACCACTGCGTAGCCTCGCTGTAGCTCTGGCGCATGTACCCTGCCAGTTGTTGCAGGTCCGTCGGCATCACTTCATCCGGGTCTGGTAGCGGCAGCGGCATGCGAACCTTCCAAAGCTGGCCGCCCTGCAGCAGCGCGAAGCATTGGCCTTTTGGCAGGCCGACTACGTGCGATGGCTCGATCATCGGCACGCTGGACATGCTGATGCGGTCCTGGGTGTTCGACGTGAAATCCGTCGCGCCGCGGATGTCCGAACTGTCGGTTGCCCCGGAGACGATGGTAGTGGTATAGACCTCGACCTTCGGCAACTGCCGCGTCAGCAGTTCGGCAGTGGCAGTCTCGCGCACGCGCAGCATGAACAGGTTGTTGAAGTTGCCGATCACCTGGCCAGCTTTCGCGCGATTGCCGATGCGGGCCTCGATGTCCGAGAGGGTCTGCGTGTACGCGGTGACTTGCAGCCCGGCGCCGCCGCCTTTGTTGATAAGCGGCACGAATTCGTCACCCATGAGTTCATTGAATTCATCCGCATGGACGTTGATCGGTACGCGCGCGCCAGCCGAGGCGTCTGGCAGGCCATCGTCGATTCCGTGCTTGTAGATATGGCCCGCGACCGAAACCAGGTCGGAGAACATGGAGTTGCCGACCGCTGCGGCAACCTCGGCGTCGGACAGCGCGTCCAGTCCCACATAGACGATGGCGCGCTTCCTGATGACTTGCATCCAATCGAAGATCGGGCGCGGGTCGGCCAGGTCGGAATAGTTCGGTGCCAGGAGCTGCGCGATCTTGCCGCTGGTTAGCTTTTCCAACAACGGCAGCAATGACGCGACGATCTTGTCGAAGTAGGTCTTGTCGTACCGAACTGCCGAGCGCAGTCCGTCGAGCACCGGGTCGTAGTTGCGCGCCTGGGAGAGATACTGCTCCAGCGCAACCACGCGCTTCTCTCGCCCGATCATGTTGCGCGGGATGTTCTTCTCGTTGAGCTTGGCCTCGATCTGGACGATCACCTCCCAGGCCTTGGGCTCGGTCTTGGCGAAGTAGTGCTGGGCGTACTCGATAAACAGCGCGTCGATGTTGATGACGTGCCGCTGGATCAGCATGTAGTCCGGGCGCTGTCCCAGTTCCACCAGGGCACGAGCAATGATGTTGACGAAGCGCCACGCGAACTCCCTGAAGGCCGCGCTATTGCCTTCACCGGAGAGTTGCCCTGCGATACGGGTGGCGACTTCCGAGATGCGACCGAATCGGCCCACCGCGTTGTAGCGGGCGCTGATCTCCGGCCAGCCCAAGTGGAAGATGTAAAACTCGCCTTCACGGCCGGCGCGCTTGGCCTCGACATACATGCGCTTCAAGAGGTCCGCATCCCCTTTGGGGTCGATGACGATCACGACTTCGTGCTCGCCGGCAGCGCTCTTGCGGCGGATGTCCTGGGTCACGAACAACTCGGCCAGTCGCGTCTTGCCCACGCGCGTGGTGCCCAGCACCAGCGAGTGCCCGACACGCTCGCCGAGCGGAAGGCTGACGTCCACCTCGTCCGGTTCGATGCCGTGCAGGCGTGGCAGGCCGCCCACAGGCGGCAGCGGACGCACCGGGTTGAAAGGAGCATCCCAGCCCGTGAGCGCGGACAGCCGGGATAGCGGGAACGGCGCGAACTCCAGCCGCTCCTCCAGTCGCCGTGCCAGCCGGTAGGCAGGCGTCGGCTCGACGTATCGGCGGAACTCCGGCCGGTACGTCTGCATCAGCCTATGGGTGTGTTTTTGTTCCCACAGGAACCCGCGCCCGATGAAAAGCCGCTGCTGGCTGACGGGCACGTCCTTGCTCGTCATCACGTAGCGCGACAGGCGGCGGATGTTGCGTCGGTAGCGCAGGATCACGCGGGCATCGCGATAGCGGATCGCGCCGTAAGCGCCGAAAGCCAGCGCGCTGCCGACGCCCATCGACGGGCTCAGCGCGAGCGACCATGGGGCCACCAGGCACAGAAACGCGGCGCCTGCACACGCCGCGACGGTGTATAGCTCCACCGCTGGGCGTAGCAGAACCTCGACCGGCTGTTTCCCCGACATGGCTTCATTGCTCGATGCCGGTGGCCGTGATCAGCGCCGGGTAGTGCCGCAGCCCCAGGCGATCGGCCAGGTCGTCTCCGGCTACGGGCGCGAGCGGCACGCCCGGCACCAGGGCACGCAACCGTGCCAGGCCCTGCGCGGTCTCGACATTGACCACGAGGCCGACCGCGCCGCGTTCGCGCAAAGCGACGCCGCGGCGCTGCAGCCAGGCCCGGGAGGCGTCGTCGTCGCCGATGACCACGAACGGCCGCAGGCCGGGCGCTTCGATCACGCGCCGCGCGACGGTGCCGGGCGTGAGCTTGGCGCTACGCACCGGCAGCATCGCTGCCTCGTCCGCGGGTGTGGCGGGAACCTGTGGCGTCGGAATGGGCGGCCGGCCCGGGACATCGGCGCGCGCCTGGAGGTTGAGGGCCTCGTAGTACGGCAGCGCCGACGTGCCACCGCGATCTTCGACCACGATCAGCGGATCGCCGGCACGCGATGCCAGCGGCAGACCTGCCAGCAGCACAAGCAGGCCCCGCAGGGCCAGATGGGATTTTGTCATGGGGAAGTCTCCTGGCGCGCGGCGAGCACCGCGGCGTTTGGATGTGCGCCCTGCACACGCGCGAGATGGCGCGACACGCTGCGCCGGTAGCGGGCGGCGGGCTCGCCGCCCGCAGGACGGTGGTAGCGGCCGATCGCGAGCAGCCAGTCTTCGCCGGACGTGTGCTGCTCGTTCAGGATTTCAGCGGCGATGGCGAGGTTTCGATACGGGTCCAGCAGGTCGCACGCGCTGGTGAAGCGATGCTTGTGGTAGCCGAGGTTGATCTGGACCAGGCCTGCATCGATGCGCGTGTGGGGCGTGGTACGCATTGCCTGTTGCAAGCCCGAGCAGGCGTCGGCGCGCGTGGCGAAGCGGCGCGACTGGCCGGCGACATTGAGGGACCACGGCCACGGCACGATGCGCCCGTTGCGTCGAACGCCGCTCTCCTGCAAGGCCACGGCGTAGAGCACGGTCGAGGGGATGCCCGCCTGCTGGGCGGCGAGCTGGTAGGCAGGTGGCGGAATCTCCTGGGCATGGACGGCGCAGGCGCACAGGCCGGTAGCGAGCACCAGTGCGCACAAGAGCTGCGAGAAGGAGGTGGCCGCTACGGCTGGCGCTGCCATTGGCCGTTCACCTCGCGCACAGCCGCGGGCAAGTCACCGGGCAGGCCCAGCGACAGCCAGCGGCCGCCGTCGTGGTTGAGGGTAATGCTGCCGCTGCGCACGCGCGCCGGGTCGATCTGCGCGCGCTTGGCCCAGTCGCGGATGCGTGCGTCGTCCTGGCGGCTGCCCACCATATACAGGTCGAACTCGGCACCCGAGGATTGCAGCCGCTGCACGAGCTGCCCACAGGCCGCGCAGCCGTCCTTGACGAACACCGCCATGCGACCGCTGCCGCGCGCGGTGCCGGTGCCCGGCCCGTCGTCGGGCAGGTTCACGCGCTGCATGCCGGGGTTCAGGCGCTGCCAGGCTTCGTCGTAGGCACGTTGGTAGGCGAGCAGCTTCTCGACGCGGCGAGCCTCGACTTGCACCTGCAGCTCTGCATAGCGCCGCCGTTCTTCGTCGGTGCGTGCCTCGATGCCTAGGGCAGACAGCGGGTCCAGGTTTGGCGAGTAGATGCCCAGCGGCCCATCCATCAGCTCGCGGTAACGCGCCCATTCCTGGGGTTGGAGCCCCCAGTTGCTTGCTACTCGGTCGTCCAGGACGCGGGCGGCCAGCGGGCGCTCCTGGCTCTGCGCATTGCGGGCTGGAGCTGTGGCTGGCTGTTGCGCCCACGCGGGCCACTGGACTGAAGCCAGTAGGAGTGCGGAAAGGATGATCGACGGCTTCATGTCGTGTGCTCCGATCAGGGAATCGCCACGCGACGGATCTGTTCGCCGGCTTGGAACACCGCAGCGCTGCCATCGATTGCCTGCAAGCGCCATGGACCGACCGCATCACCGGGCAACAGCACCTGAAGCTGGTCGGGCGTGAAGTCCCCGCTGCTCGGCGCGACGGACACACTGAGCTGGCCGGCGCGCAGTTCGGCGCCGACGATGCGGAACGGCAGTGGCGGCGGTTCAGGCTTGGCGGCGGGCTTGCTCGATGTGCGCGGCTGGGCGGGTGTTGCTGCACGCGCGGCGGTCTGACGCGTCTTGATCTGCTCGATCTCCGCGCGCAGCGCCTGAAGGTCGTCGGCTGCTGCGTAGCTGCTCAATGTCTTCTCAACTTGGGAAGCGCGTGCTTCCAGGATTTGGCGGGTGTCTTTGAGGTCCGCCGCCGTTGCGACCTGCGGACGCTGCTGGATGGTTCCGATGGTCTCGGCCAAGGCCACCGCCTGCGCTTCGAGGCGTTGCAAACGGGAGTCGAGCCGTTCCTCGTCGGCCTGGTCGCTCATCGCCTGGTAGCCGAGGGCCACGATGACGCTGAGACCGAGCAGCCAGAGCCAGAGCAGGCTTTGCGCCACCACGGCGGCAGCCGGGCGCCGCGAGGATTGGGGAGTGTTCATGGCTGGCCGCCTGGAATGGAGGGCATCAGTGGGAAGGTCTGCACCGCATCGGCGGCGGCCGGTTCAGGCATGGATTCGACGGCCATGCTGTCGCCGGGCCGCTCGAAGCAAATTTGTCGTGCGCGGTCATCCGCGTGCAGTTCCCAGGCCGGACCAGCTAGGGTGATCAGCGCGTCGCGCAAGGTCATGGGACCGAGATGCAGGTGCGCCGCCGGCAGCGGCAGCGCATACAACTCGATCACGGCATGTGCCGTTTGACACAGGCTGTAGCCGCTGCGCTTGAGCACGTGCCGCAGCCCATCGCCGACCGTGACGCGGGCATCCGCCGGCATCGAAACATCGATGGTCTGCAACAGCAGGTCGCGCTGCGCCGCCGTGGGGGCCAGCTCGACCAACGTGTAGCGCCCATAGCGCACAACGGGGATGTACTCGGGCGCTTCGGGTTCGGGCGCGGTCGAGACTTCCTCGAAGGCATCGGGTGCGTGCGGCGCAGTCGTTGTCGCGCAGCCGCCAGCCAGTACCGACCAAAGCAGGCCGAGAAATCCCGTCAGCAGGCGGCGTTCGGGATGGTGAAACCAGGGTGGAGAGGGGCACATAGCTCGGCGTCCTGAAACATCGAGCCCTCACCATCGCCGCTGGGGTCGTGCGCGGCAGCAAACAATGCGAATCACGCCCCGTCCGATTTTCCGACAGCCTCCCTCCAAAGAAAAAGGCCCCCGAAGGGGCCAATGAGAGCGCAGGTCGGACCCTGCCGAATCAACCCCGAGCCAGCTTCAGGCCAGGATCGACCTGTGCCAGTTGGGCATGCGCCCAGCAGCGCACGAGTTGGCCGTTCTCGCCGAGCGGCCGGTCCGCCATCGCCACCGAGTACTCGTCGGTATCGCTGGTGTCGTAGCAGACGACTTTGATCTCGCCGGTGTCGCAGCGGATGGAGTGGATCTGGCCGTCGGTCATATCGACCACGACGACCTGCGGGACAAGACCCAGTTCGCGGGCGGCCGACAGGATGGGGCCATATTCGGCAGCGTCGAAGCAGACGAACGGCCCTTCGTACCGGGCTTCTTCGGCCAGATCCTTGGCTTTGTGGTAGTGGGCACCCTGGTCGTATTCCTCCTGGGTGGTTCTGACCTTGAAGACCGGCATGTTGGGGGTGCCGGAAGCATCGACGCAGGCGACAGCGACTTGCATCTCGATCTCGCCGCCTTCAGCAGGCTCGGTCGGAGGGATGACAGCCTGACTCTCGGGTTCTTCGTCGGCCATACCCATGCGCTCGCGCATCTCGTCGGCGAATGCCTCGGGAGCCATCAGGCCGTAGCGCGCCAGGCGCACGGGGATGTCTTCAGCGTTCAGATTGCCGTCTTCGATGCGCTGCCGCATGAAGGAGGCGATCTCGGTTACCAGGGTGTCACTCTCAGCTTCCGAGGGCTGCTCGGACACATCGATCGACCACTTATCCACTTCCGCGGCGGTCTCGCCGGTCAGCAGACCCTCATCGATGGCGTATTCGCACATGCTGCGCAGCCGTGCCAGCATTTCCGATTCGGCCTCGCCGTTGAGCAGGTAAGTCACGTCCAGCGTGAGGCGAGCACTGACGACTTTGGTCGTTGCTTGGGTATTGGTGTTCATGGAAATCTCCTTGGGATCGAAAAAGCGCAGCCACGCCCACGGAGACCGTGGACGTGGCTGCAAGGTGGGAACAGCGGAAAGCCGGCGGCGTTAGGCCAGCGTTGGCGTGGGGATCAGGCGGCGACCAGTTGCCGGGCCAGTGCGACCTCGACCGAATCACCATCCTGGTTCAGGACGTCCAACCCTGATTCGGGCACGTCGCCCGAGGTGGACTGCGAGACCATGATCTTCTTGGCCATCAGTTCGAGGCAGGTCATCTGCGAGGAGCCGGCGTAGCCAAGGTAGATCACGCGCACGGGTTGCTTCTGCCCGATGCGCCAGGAGCGGCGTGCCGCCTGCTGCAGCGAGTACACGTTGTAGCCCGACTGCATGAACACGATCGTCGGAAACTCCAACAGGTCCAGTCCCGTTTTAACCAGCTCGGGGTTGGTGATGAGCACATCGATGCCACGGTCCAGTTGTTCGGCGATCCAGTCCTCGCGGCGGCTGGCATCCACGCTTGCGCGCAGCACCGCCACCTTGAAGCCTTCCTGCTCCAGCAGCACCTTCAACCGGCTGGTCGTGTCGCGCGTGCCGGTATAGACCGTGTAGGCCAGCACCTTGCGGCCCTGCGCCTTCTCCTCTTTGCAGATGTCGATCAGCTCACGCTCCTTGGGGCTGATCTCGAACTCGTTGAACTGAGCCGGGACGAACGCCAAGGTGTTGCGCGTGCGCGGATGCACCACGGTCTCCGACCGGAAGCAGCAATCTGGCCAGGCCAGTAGCACGTTGAGCACCACACCCAGCAAGGTCGTATCGCGTCGTGCAAGAGCCTGTTTCAGCTCCGCGGTCAGCCGACCCGCCAGATCGCGGTAGGCCGCGGCTTGCGCCGTGTCCATCGCGACTTCGCGGAACTCCTCGTCATACGGCGGCAGGATGTTGCCGCCGATGTCCTTGAGCTTGAGGAAGATCGTGAACGGCAGGATGCAGCGCAAGACGCCCTTGGGGCCGAAGCCCGGGGCCTTGACCGTGCGCACCGATACCTTGGTGCCCTTGGCCGTCTTGTGCGCCGTGCCGGTGCTCTCGGAGTAGATGTCCTTCAAGACCCCGTGATCGCGCATGAACGCCATCGCGGCCGAGGTCATGCTGCCGCTCGTGGTCGGGCGGTAGCCGTCTTCGATCATCCGCCCCGGAAGGGCTCGGAACAGCAGGTAGAACAGGTCGTCCCCGTAGCCGCCCATCAGCGTGCCAGTCAGCAGCAAGGTCTTGCGAGCCTTCGCTGCCAGCACGCCCATGGCCTGGCCTTGGGCACTGCCGCCGTTCTTGTACTCGTGCGCCTCATCGGCGATGAGCAGGTCGAACGTGCCTTGCGGCAGGTAGCGTTTGATGAACTCGGACGGCTGGTAGCCGCCTTCGCCAAAGCCGAACTCCATGTTGGCCATCGCACGTTCCATGCGGGTGGCCTGACGGTCGGAAAACACCAGCTCGCCGTTGCCGTCCATGAGGTTGATGAACTCATGGATGTTGTCGCCGAGCATCGAGGCCAGGAAGCCGTCTCCGAACTTCTGCATCAGCTTCTGCGCGGTGACTGCCCCGATGGTCGGGATGCGCTTCAAGGCTTTCAGCACGGCCGAGGACTGGTCGCTGCCGGACAGGCTGCGTGGGCGGATCAGCGTCCACAGGGGCGCTGCGCAATGGCTGCACTTCCTGCGGCACTCCTCGGCTTGGAGCGCGATCGGGTTGACCGGCTCGCCGTCGAGGTCGGTGATGACCGTGCCGCAGTCCGGGCAGGCCGCCACGTCGCCGTGGCGGGTGCGCCGCGTGGTGAAGACAGGCTTCCAGTGGAACCCCATCCGCATCCTGACGCGCCCCAGGACAAAGAACTCCTGGCCGGTCGGCTGCACACCCAACTGCTCGCGCAGCTTGATGAGCTTGACCAAGGTATCGGGGCCGTTGAGCACCCAGACCTTCGCGCCCGCTACTGTCTCCTGGATCTCGCGCCGCCACTTGTAAACAAGGTGCGGGGGCGAGAGAACCAAGGTCCGGCGGTAGCCTTCGGCGTTGAGCACAGCGGCCGTGGCGATGCCGACGGTCGTCTTGCCGCAGCCCATCTCGCCATTGACGATCGCGGCGCGCTCGCCACGGTCAATCAGCAGCTCCGCGGCGGCGTGGACGACTTCGGCCTGGGCCTGGAACAGCTTGCGCTTGAGGCTGGCGACGATGAGCTGGCGATGTGCTTGCGGTTGGCCGGTATAGACCGGCGGGTTGGCGCTGTTGAGGGCGTCGAGCAGTTCGTCGCCGAACTCGCCGACGAAATCCTGAAGGCTCAGGGTCAGAGGGGAAGATTCCGCGTCGAGCAGTTCGCCCTGTACGGGCGCGGCTTCAGCGGCATTGGTTTCGAGATCGAGGGACATGGTGATGCTCCAAAGAAAAAGGGGCATGCACCACCCCCAGCGGGGCAGTGGCATGCCCCGTGGTGGGAAGTAAATCGACGCGTGGCCGACGGTGGTTGAAGGTGCTGGCCTGGGTGGCCAGCGGCTGAACCGTGCTCAGTCCTCGGACGGCAGAACGATGACGGTGGCGTGGCGCTCCGCGTCGGTAACGATGCGAATGGCCAGCCCCGGATGGATCACGTAGTGCGATGCCAGCGATGCGCCTGATTGAAGCGCGGTGCTGTTGGCCTGCCATTGCTGGACGTTGACGTCGCCCCAGTCGCCACGGGTGTGGCGCCTGAAGTACGGGATCGGGTCGAGGCGACCCGAGCGGACCAGGCGGTCAATGCCTTTGCTGAAGATAAGCGCCCCGATGGGGAACGCCAGGTTCTGACAGTAGGTTTCGATGCGATGTGATGCCATGGGCTCCTCCTTGATGAGTCATTGAGCCACGACACCCCTGCCGGAGTGAAGTGGCTCCGTCAGGAGAATGAGGATGACGATGTGGGGACGTCAGATCAGGTCCCGCTCTTCGGGAAGCTGGATCACCGTGGTCTGGTGGTCCTCGCTGGTCTTGACGATTAGCGCCAGGTCCGGCGTGATCCTGAACTGCGAGATCATCAGGTTGTCCTGTTGGATCGCCACGTCGTTGGCTTGGCGTGTGGCCTCATCGATCTCGCCCCAGTCCCCGCGCACATGGCGCTGGACATAGGCTAAGGGGTCGATCAGGCCTCTTCGGGCCAGCCAATGCACCTTCTCGCTCAACTTCAACGTACTCGGTGCGAACAACGGTTGCTTGTGCGGCGCTGGCCGCTTGAACGGATTCGGGAACATGGTGTTTCTCCTTCGATGTGGTACAGCAGGACGGCAGCGCGTCCGGTGGATCAGCGGATGGTCAACACCTCGCCCCGTGTCGCGGAGCCAGGCGTCATGTCCCACGCGCGGATGACGGGCACAAACTTGTCGGTGAGGATGCGGGTCTCGGCGATGGAGCCGTCTTCGCGTTCGGTGAATTCCCGCTGGAGCGTTTTGTCCTTGTGGGTGTCACCTTTGACGACGAGCACGCGCCCCGTCTGGGAGCGCACAACGCCGGAGATCGCGCCCGCTGCCAAGGCCAGGGCGAGATGCCAGTGGGACAAGGCTCGCGCCGGTGGACGCAGCGACTGCTGCGCGGCCCCCAGGTGCGTGTCCAGCGACGGCCAGAGGCCTTGCAGCCGACCGACCTCATCGGCGAACTGCTCCGGCTCCATCGTCACGCGGAAGAAATGCTCCGGCTCGACCGGACTGGCGGGGACGATGTACGGCAGGAACGGCCATTCGCTCGGCAGTTCCTCGGCTTCGACTTCGCCAAGCCCAACCTGCAGCAGCAGGTTGCGCACGGCCTTGACGCCATCGGGGGCCTGCTCGCGCTGGCGCACCCTTCGGCCAAAGATCACCACCTGCTTGAACTGCGTTTCCACCGCTCGGTAGATCCGCAGATCGGTGTAGTGGCGTGTCAGCCAACCAACCAGCTCCGCGTCGAGCACGTAGCCGGGGACGATGAAGACCAGCATGCCGCCGTACTGCAGCAGCGACAGCGAACGCTGATAGAACAGCTTTTCGAGGCGGGCACGTCCCTGACCTTGATAGCCGATGTTGCCGTTGACGTCCTTGGACAGGTCGCCATACGGCGGGTTGAGCCAGAGCAACCCGAAGGACTGTTTGGAGACCATCGTGTCCATCAGGTCCGCGTGCAGGCAGTGATCGACCAAGCCTCGGGCATGGCGTGCCCGCTCCGCGTCGAACTCGACCGCGAATGCCTTGGCCTGGTCACGCCCGAGGGCATAGGCGGCTTCGGCGATCGCCACGCCTTCGCCGGCGCAGGGATCAAGGATGCACATCGGCCCGTCGCTGGGCATCAGTGCGTTGAGGGCTCTTTCGAGCGTGGGTTCGTCGGTCGGGTAGTACCCGTTCTTGGCGAAATTGCGGGCGAGCCGCGGGAACATGAGGGCCATGGAAGTCTCCTGGTTGGCGGGGATGAAAGACGGAAGCACGCCGAGACGTGCCTCCGAGGGGGTCAAGCCGCTACCGCTTCCGGCGTCCAAATCTTGGTCGGATAGGGATAGGCGGTGAGCGCGTCACTGCGGATCAGGGAGCCCAGCGCCAGGGTCAGCGCCGGCACGTCGATGGCGAGCCGATGGCCTTCCAGCGGCCCGAGGGCGAACGGAAGGCGGGCCAGCATCTCGCGGCTTTGCAGCAGTTCCAGCACGGTCTCGCGCCAGTGGTCGAGTAGCGGCAACGGGCAGGTGTCCCGCACCAGCATCCACAGGCGGTCAAGCCGGTGGGCGCTGTCGCGCGGCAGCAGTGCCAATGCGCTGGCGTTGGCCTTGTCGGGCTTGACGCAGCGCCGGTCGAACAGCCACACGTTGGACAGCGAACCGAACAGCGTTCGCCGGTAGGCGCGGGTCATGCGCTTTTCCAGGCGATCGACGTTGCCGATGAACACCGGGACGCTGCCGCCCTGGTCGGTGATGACGTGGAACTGGTCCAGTCCCTGCTCGTCGCGCCCGAGGGTCAGGCGAGCGAGGAATTGCTGGACGGCGGTGTCGCGTGCCCAGATGGACAGGAAGATCAGGTTGCCCTGGTCATCGCCAACGCAGGCGTCGGCCATCACGTCCGGGCATTCGTCGATGCGGTACAGCGTGGAAGAAGTGTTTGCGGGCATGGTGGTGTCCTCGGATGAGCGGGAACAGCACCGCCCGTCGGGGCAGGTACTGCCCCGGGGGGGGTGGAAGAAAACCGCTCAGTCCGGCTCGAACTGCCGGGTGTGCGGGTTGAAGTGAAGCGCCTCGTCCACCGCGGTGATCGGCGTGAAGCCGTCCAGGTAGATGTTGTTGAGGTACTGGTCGCGATAGGTCAGCGCCTGCCGTGCCTGCTCCTCGGTGAGGCCGTTGTCGATGAAGTACGCCAGCATTTCCTCGTCGGAGGAAACTTCGTCGTTGGACAAACTGCCTTCAACGAGCTTTAACAGCGAGGCGGGGAGCGCAGCCAGGATCGGGTCCATGTTGGTTCCTCCTGGCTCAGGCCAATAGTGCCGCGGCGGGTGCCGTGGCAACCGTGGGTGTACGACGCCGCGCGTGGTAGGCGCGAACGCCTGCACGCCAGTCGGCGGACTGCTCCGGTGCGAGGTCCAGATAGGACAGCGGGCACGAGTAGTAGTACGGGTGCATGGACTCGTCCAGCGGCTTGTAGCCCCACTGGTTGCCGCTGCGCTCCAGAAGATCGCAGCGGATGTAGCGCAGGGACTGGCCCGGCGCGAGATCACGATGCACGCCTTCGGCCCTGGCCGTCACTTCCGCGACGGACCAGAGGACGTTGCCGCGCAGCGTGTGGGCGATGACCTTCACGCTGGCGCGCTCGGTCTCCTGCGGTGCGATCAGTTCGGCGATCAGTTCAGACCGCGATTGGGGAGAGAAATACCAGCCCATGAGAGGCCTCCTGAAGAAGTAGAGCCAGAGGCCTCCCCGTGGGGAAGAACCCCCAGCGGGTGATGGAATGCCGCGTGTGCGGCGATGGAATGCAGTGCGGGCTAGGAACCGCAACCGGCCGGGCAGCAACCCAGCGTGATCCCATGCGAACAGCAGCCGTTTTCAGCGAGCCAGTCCTGGGTTTCCTGCCGTTCGGCAGGTGTTGCGTAGTCCCATTCCTGGGTCGCGATTTCCAGCGCATGAACGCGCTGGCTTTCCGGCAATCGACTGGCTTGCGCGTCGATCTCCGAGCTGAAAAGCGTGACCCAGTGATCCCAGGACAGGCCGCAACCACGTTGGGCATGCTCGGCGGCCGTCTTGCAAACGGCGCGCCACGCGGTTTCGTCCAGCGCGGAACGGGGTGTATCGCAAGTGATGGTGGACATGATGGAGACCTCCAGAAGAAAGCCGAGGCCACCCCCGCATGGGGAAGGAACCCCAGCGGGTGGATGAAGAACACCGCGGATGCGGTGTCTGCAATCACGCAGGTTGCAGTTCGGCCTGGCGGCTCCACTCCTGCGTCTTGAAGTCCAGCGCGTAGCCCAGTTCGCCCAGGCGGGCGATCTGGGCGCGCAGGGCGCGGCGGTCGATGGTCGAATCCAGCTTCACAGACTCGCCCAGCGGCCACAACAGGCCGAACAGCGCGGCGTCGCCATCCTCGGTGCTGCCGGGGGCAGCAGCCGCAGCAGGCGGCGCGTCCACGCCGAAGGGCGTGGTATCGACCAGCGGGTCCGCGGACGTCTGCACGGGTGCAGGTTTGGCGGACCTGGATGCCTTGGCGGGTTTGGCCGGCGTTGTCGCAGGCTGTGTCCCTTGATCTTCATCGAGCGGATCGACTTCCTGCGGGGCGAAGCTATGTGCTTCGGCCTTGCTCAGCTTGTCGATGCCGAAAAGTGTCATACCGTCCAGGTTGGCGCGCATCTCGAAACGCATGCTGCCGTCGCTGATCGGATAGCCTTTGAGGAAGATGTAGCGAAGGACGAACTCCCCTTGATACTTGCCCTCGGGGTATTGCTCCAACTCCGCGTCTTTAATCGTGAATTTTCCGAGTTGGCATTCGAGCTTGCCAACATTGAACTTTCCGTTGCGGCCATGAATGGTGCGCAGCGCGAGCTGGCCCGGGACGATGATGGGAGTGGCCGATTTCTCGGGTGCCGATGTGACTGCCATGATGCTTCTCCTTGAGGAATAGGAAAAAGGCAAGGCCCCGTGAGGGGCCATGCCGGATCAGAACGAAGCAGCCAATGCCGGCTCCTGCTCTTCGACTTCACCTGCGGGCTCGCGCTCGGCGGGCTCGATAGGCTGGTCGGCAGCGGTGTCGGCGGCGTCCTCGGCTTCGGGCGCGGGTGCGTCCTCGGCCTGCGACGCCTCGGCTTGCGCCTGGCTCGTCGGATAGACCTGGGTGCCGTCGATCTTGATCAGACCGATGTGGATCAGCGTCGATTCCAGGCTCGCTCCCGGCTCCCCGGCGCGCTCACCCTTGGTGCGGATGTACGGATCGATCTTCATGTCGTTCAACTTGAAGGCGATCAGCACCTTGCGGTCCCCTTCGATGGCCTGCACGCACCGGCGAACCAGGTGCTCGGCTTCAGGGGTGGCGACGATGGTGTCGAAGTACCGATAGTCCGGTTCACCGACAGGCCCGGCCAGAGCCGCGACGCAGCACGACAGGAACGGATCGCCATCCTTGGGGGTGACGTCCTTCGGACGGCTGAGGTAGCCGATGCCGCGGGTGATCAGCTCGTGCTGCTTGATGGAAGCCAGTTCGGCCCGGTCAAGCGGCTCGGCCTTGAGCAGTCGCGCCTTGAGGGACGCGGCGGCTTCACCCTTGCGCTCGCCCTTGTCGCGGATGTACGCATCGCCCCACAGGTCGCCGAGGCGGAAGCGCACCAGCGGGCGCTGCTTGGGATCGTCAACGCCGATGTAGCGCTGGACGAGGTTCTTGGCCTCGGCACCCGAGACCTTGACGTCGAAGTAGCGGTAGCTGGGGTCCCTGGCGGGGCCGACCAGCGCGGCAACGGTGCATGCCAGGAAAGGCTGCGCACGGCGGCCGCCCCGGACAGGCACTTCACGGACACGCTGGATGTAGCCGATGCCCGAGGTGTGGAGGTCGAAATACGATTTCTCGTTGGACGTGGTGTTCATGGTGAATCTCCATAGGGAAGAAGCGGAGACACACCAGCCCCACGCATGCGGGGAAAGGTGCGTAACCCCGCGGTGGGTCGATAAGGCGAAAGCATCCGCCACCAGAGACTGGTGGCCGCTCGCGGATGGATGCGGTGCGAGCTGGCTCGGTCACGCAGTGGGAACTGCGACGCAACCTTGAAGACCGATGGTTGCTTGGCATGTCGCTGACAACGTCAGCAGGCATGGGGTCAGCATGGCCGGGCCTCGCGCGCGCGACAGCAATCAATCGGCATCCGGGCGCTTCCCATTTTTTCCAGGCTGCCCAGTTCCGCCCAAAAGAAAGCCCCCGAAATGGGGGCTTCAAGGGGTATGCGGACATTTTTGGACTACGCCGATTCCACCGCCGCCAGCGACAGATACGTAGCGGTGGCGGACAGCTCCAGATCATCTGAGCTTTGCAGAATGCGAGTGAAAACGCTGTCTTTCGGGTCGAAGAACTCGCCGAAGTCGTCGCCGCCAAGCTCGGCGCGTGCCAGTTCCCACCAGTCATCGAACGGGTCGGTATCCGGGTTGCAGCCGACGGCATAGGCCAGCAGCTTCACGCGGCCATCGGGGCGGCGCTCTCCGCGCTCGGCGAGGAAGTACACGCCCTGGTCCTTGGCCAGGGCGACGCGGCATTGGTTGGCGATGGCTTCGGCAAGCACGGGGCGCAGGTCGGAGCCTCTGAATCGCAGTGACATGGTTGAAATCTCCTGTATGGATGAAGAAAAAAGCCCTCCACCGAAACGGATGGAAGGCTTGTGGGGCAGTCGCCGGTAGGCTGTGGACTGATCAGTCGTGCCGCTAGGCTTCCTGTCTGGCACGTCAGGCTGGAACCGCCTGACGTTGCCGAAAGGCTTTGGCGTCGATCACGCTCACGTCGATCAGGCGCCAGCGCCCGTCGTCGATGAGCCGCTCCAGCACTTCACCGAGCATGTCGAAATACACCTCGTCGTGCCTATCGACCAACTCACCGTCGCGGTGCAGCTCCACCACGTAGGTGTCGCCGCCACGGTCGTAGAGGATCGTCACCTGACCCTCGAACTTGGTGGTTGAGACCGTGAAGCTGATCGCCGGCGGGGTCTCGATGATCCTGGAGGGCTTGGGATCGACCCAGGCGAAGTCGCGGGCACCTGCATCGACCAGCATGTGGGTGATGCACCGGAACCCGTCGGGCGCGGGCATCTCCTCCAACTGCTCGATGAGTTGGCCCAGCTCCATGCACTGCGGCTCGGGAATGGGCAGCTTGGCGGGTGCTTTGCCAAGGATATGCCTCGTGATGGTGTAAGGCGTGCCATCCGAAGTCTTCTCGGTGACGACTTCCGGGGTGTCCGCGCGAAGCCCGTCGAAACGTCGCCGGGCGTAGGGTTGGACATGGACCTTGGCGCCCTCGCTGGGAACGGTGGTCACCAGGTTGGGATCGAGCACGGCGAACTCGGAAGGCTTGAGCTTGACGACGATGGCATCGTCGGTCGCGGAGACTACCTTGCCGTTGAAGGGCTGAGGGTCAATGGCGAAGCCCAACGTCGAGGACTGCGGCTGATCATCGAATACGCGGTATTTGAACGAACGCACGTTGCGAGGGACATGGCCCGCGACAAGCGAAGGCATCATGGATTTGATGAGGGAACGGTCCATGGGAATCTCCTTGAGGAAGAACAAGGGATTCCCCGCCCGCAAGGGAGAGGTCCCTTGTGGGTGGCGTGAACGGACGGGGTACGTCCATAGGAAGAAACGACCAGCACGGTTTCCCGCACTTGCAGCCTTGAAGGTCTCGGCTGCCAGGGCATGTGTCGGCAACGCCGACGAACATGGAGCAAGGATGGCTCTGGAATGGGCGGCCTGCCTGCAAGAAATCGCACAGCGTCGCACCCGCTTTCCTGCGCTGCGGACAAGAAAAAGCCCCTCGAAAAGGGGCTTGGTTGGGTCAGGCTTCGTACACGAAGTAGTGCTCGCGCTGACGTGGGAAGAAGACATGCTTCCATGTATCGCCGCTGGTGTTGCCACCGTCGAAGACGACCATTTCGTAGTCGTCAATGTCGGTGTCCACCAGGTCGGCGCTGGCGATATGGCGCATGTGCAGCGTGCCGCTCATGCGCTCGAATACCAGGATCTGGCCGATGGCGTCGTCCTGGCCCATGGCATTGACGCAGGCGCCGAGCTGGTGCTCGAAGTCTGGCGTGCGCGAGATGAGGTCGGGGAACATGAGGTTGCTCCTATGAAAATGGACCAGCCCGGCTCCGGGAGGGAGACGGGCCGGTATGGGGGAGAACAAAGAGGAAGGATGTTGCGTCGAGCGGCTGCTAGGATTCGGCCAACGGCAGGCCCAACAGCACGGGTGCGTCGGCGTCGAGAATCAGGATGCGCACGTCGGCCTGGCCAGCCAGTTCAATGACGTTCGCCAGGTCATCCGGCATACCCTTGCTTCGGTGCTCCTGGCGAAGCTGCTCCGCACTGATGCCCTCGGCGTGGTCCAGGTTCTTGTCCGTCCAGGGAGTGGAGATCAGCTTGATGCCGATCGCCGGGCTGTACGGAACCCGGAACGCGATGAACAGGAATGCCTCCGGCGTAGCGAGGTCTGCCAGGTTGGCGAGGTATTGGCCGGTTTCTTGGCTGATGTGTGCGCTGCTGATTTCCCAGCACCGGCTGTAGTAGCCGGTCTCGAAACTCAGGCGCTGTACGACTTCCCGCGCTGCCTCTGCCGAATAGGCGTCGCCGACGTGGATGGGGCGACCGTCGAAGTCGTCGCCATGGATGGCATAGACCACGGCACCGATTACACCTTCGCCGCTGACACCTTCTGCGGTATCGCATTCGGCCAGCACCTCGGCACTCACGGGTTCGGGACCATTCCTGACCACGGCGAAATCGCTGGTGACGATGCACGAGGATGAAATCAGTTCCTCGTCGGAAAAGTGCTTTTGACTCGCGTGGATGATTCGCCAGACATGCGGGCTTCCGTCGTCGTAGCCGATGCACAGCGTGCGGACGATTTTCAGATTCCAGTAGCCGCGGAGAAAGGGATTGGGTTTCTGGGACATGGGAACTCTCCAGATTTGAATATTGGGGCCAATCTCCGCCACCGGGAATTGGACCCGGTTGGTTGAAAGTGGAAAATGCGTCAGTCGGCGCTGATCGTTGGCGTCTGAACCAGCCGTTCGGCGATGCGATGGCGCACATTTAGGCGAAATTGCTCATCGGTGATGCCGGCAAGCAGGTTGGCGGCCTCCAGCGCGATCAACGCTGAGGCCTCTTCGATGTCGGCGGCCAGGATGGTGTTGCGCAGTTGATCGCCGAGTTGAAGCGCCTGCGAGGACGTTCTGAAGACCTGGACCTCACGGCTCAGGTAGCAGCCGTTGCCGCCGAACTCGAATAGCCTTGGCTTGCTGCAATACCAGCAGCCCTCAAACTGGATGGCGGTCAGGTTATGGCCGTCATCGAAGCGGGTAGCGATCAGAAGCAGGGCTTCCAGGTCGGCGCCGTCCTCGAATTGGTGGTGCTCGATCAGGTTCTCCAGCTCCCCGTCCTGGTCAGCACCGAAGTGCGCGGCCAGCCGTTCAAGCAGAGGCGGAATCGACAACTCTTCGTCGTCGGGCATGGGGATGCCGAGTTGTGTGGCCAGGTTTTCCAGACCGTCCAGCACATCTGTCCAGCGTGGATCATTGGTTTCGGCGATCTGGGCGATGTAGGCCTGCCCATTGCCGGGATGGTTTTCGTCGAGCGCGAAAGCACCGAACAGTGCCTTGATGACGGGAGTAACGCGGTTGAGCACGAGAACGCCCGTGCCTTCGTAGTAGTTGTTTGCCATGCTGGCTCCTTTCGAGAAGAGCGGAGCCAGCCCATGCGGACGATGGCGTCCGCAGGGAATAGCCCAAGGCCGTTGGCGTCGGGCGATGGGGAAGAAAAATTGAGGGACATGGCCTTATGGGCGCATGTCCCTCACGGGGGGATCGAGAGGACAGTGGCGTGCCGGAGACCGGCTCACCAACCGCTGTAGTTCACCAGCAGGTCGGCGATGACCTTGCGGCGTTCCAGATCGAGACCGTCGAAGTCCGACAGCCCGTGGAAGCGGCAGCGCTTGAGCATGGCACCGCCCTCGCGCGCGTTGTAGAAGCTGACCATGGCGGACAGGAACATGCGTTCGCCGCTGCTCAGGACGCCGAGGGCATCGTTGAGCCGCAGCATGTCGGGACGCAAATCCCACTTGGTCTTGGCCTGGTTCAGGCCTTCACGGGTGCCGTCGCCGAACCACTCGGGACCAGCAATCTCGACACCGCGCTTCCAGGCCTCGAAGAAGGCTTGGGGCGCGGCAGCGAAATGCTGCTCTTCCCGCATGATCTGATCGACGACTTCCCGCGGCAGTAGCTGGTTCATGACGTGATTTCTCCAGTTGGATCAGGGAATGGCGAGCTGGGACCAGCCGCCTCTTTCGAGGGCGCGTTGAGCCGCGGCATAGCTGCGGAAGTACTCGCGGGATTCCCGCGAAACGGGACCTTCGGTATCGCGCGTGCCGATGTAGTGGCCGGCGGCGCTTTGCAAGACTTCGAGCGGCAGGAACTTGCCGCAGTAGGTCAGGGCCAACTGGCCGAAAGAGGCTTGCTGGGACATGGACGGGCTCCTTGGAAAAGCGGGGCCTTGTCCCTCACGGGATGGCAGCTCCCGCACGCGGTTGATAAAAAGCATCAGCGTCACGGGGACGCTCATCCGCAGAATTGATGCGATGCGGACTGGTGGGTGACGCGGGAGAGACCCGCGGCAGCCTGGAACCCTGGCTGCTGGCATGTGCTGACGAATCAGCGAACATGCAGGCAGCTTCGTGCGAGGGCTGCGCCGCGTCAGTTGGAAAACGGCATTCGGCCCAGCCCCGATTGATGAGCACAGGAAAAGAAAAGCCCCGCATCGAGTACGGGGCTGTCAGGAGGGTGCGGTGGCGCTGGGTCAATCGGGCTTGTCGCCCAGGACATGCTGCTTCCACAGGTCGAATGCCCGCTCGGGCGGAAGCTCGGCGAGGATGACGATGGGCTGGGCCTGCCTGGTGCGCAGCGAAGCGAAGTACGCCTTGCGGTCGGCGATAGCCTTGAGCTTGATGCCTTTGATGAACAGCAGTTTGCCGTCCTTGATGAACAGCACCTTGTTGCCGATGTCGCGGTTGAAGGCGGCTCGCACCTTGCGCTCCGCGTGCATGGCATCGGCCAGTTCATCGACCAGGAAGTCGAGCGTCATGTCGATGTAATGAGGGTCTTCACCCTCCTGGCCTAGATCGAGCGGCGCAGGCGGCAAGCCCTTGGCAAAGGCTTCGGCCTGAGCCAGCAGCGTCGTCTTGCCGTTGAGCGCGCGGAGGAATGTCGAGCCGCCATGCCCGTCGTTGCGGGCCTCGGCGATGGGAGTGCCGTCGAACACGATGGTCGCGGTGAAGCACAGCGTTTCCTCGCTGGCGAAGTCGGCGACCTTGAGGTTCTTCAGCGTGATGCGGTCTTGCTTGGTGATGGTGTCCATGGGAAGTCCTGAAATCGACCGGGTGGCGACATGCCCCTGACGGGACGTGGCGACCATCCCGTGGGTTGGAGAAAGGAGGCATCGATGCCCCGGTGGGCAGCGTTCGCCGGTGAGATGCCGAAGCGAACTGGTGGGTGGCGTGGGCGGAACCCACGGCAGCCTTGACACCCTGGCTGCGGGCTGCTGCCGATACATCGGCAATGCAGGGGGAGAATGGCGCGGCCGGCAGGCTGCGTCGTCGATCAATCCGAAGCGGTCGAGTCCGTCTTGTGCAGGCACTGCACCAGCCGGTTGCCCAGCCAAGCCATGCACGGGACGGCCATGGAGTTGCCAATCGCCTTGTAGCGCGGAGCGTCTGCGGCAGGCTTGCCGCGATACGGGATCAGCGTGTAGTCGTCGGGCATGCCCTGCAGCCGCTCGCACTCCATGGGCATCAGCCGCCGCACCCGCCATTGCGACCAGTCCGCTGCACCGGATTCATTCCAGTCGTAGCGGAAATGTGCCTCGAAGTCGGGGGCCAGGACATGGGGCTTGTCTGCGCCGCCGCCGCTGGTACGCAACGCCGCCGCAACGCTTCCGCCCAGTTCGGCAGCAAGACCCTGCGTCCGTCCCCGCAGGGCAACGCAGGCCACCATCGGCACACCGTAGCCCGGCTTGCCGTTGGACAGGACGGTGCAAGACACCTGTCCATGGCCCGACTCGAAGCGCACTTCGCCGCGGTTGTTCTGCGCGAAGGCGATGGCGGGCACGACGCCTGCGTTCGCATGGCTGTTGCGATGCCCGCCGGCACGCAGCGTCGGCGTCAGGTCGATCGTGGCGTCCGCGCCGCTGCCCTGGGCGGTGAAGGCGATGATCGGCACGCCCTTTCCCGTACCGTCCTCGCTGCTGCCCTTGCCGTTGTTGGCGGTGTCGAGGGTGTGGGCGATGCTGCCGGCGATGGACTGCACCATGAACGTCTCGGTGCGGATGTCGTGCTTGGGACCCGCGGCCATCAGGCATGCCGCAACATCGACGGGGCCAATGCCGCCGCTGAATCCGAACGTCGTCGTGACCTTGCCGTAGGGCTGGTTCAGTCCAGCGAATCCTGCGTATCCGCCTGCTGCTGCAGCACCCGGTCCAGCAGCGCGGGCAGCTTCTTGCCACGGCGCGCGGCCCGCAGAAGAATCCCCGCGCAGGCCTGTGCGCTCAAAAAGTACTTCGGAGGGATCGAGGTCATCACCACCACATGCCACAAGAAACACGCGCTTGCGGCGTTGGGCGACACCGAAATATTGAGCGTCGAGCACGCGCCAGGCGATGCGGCGGCGGGGTCCAGACACACAACCAGCGTGCGCCCATTTTTCCCCTGGCGGCTGGAGCGCACGGCTTTCTCCGGCCAGTGCGCCCAGGAAATGCCCGAAGGCATTGCTGCGGTCGTTGAGGACGCCGGGGACGTTTTCCCAGACGAGCGTTGCCGGCGGGCGGCGGTCTTGGTGGCGGGTTTGGTCGATGGCATTTGCAAGCTCCACATAGGCAAGGGTCAAGGCGCCGCGCGGGTCGTTCAACCCCTGGCGCGCGCCGGCAACGCTGAACGACTGGCACGGCGTGCCGCCGACCAGGATGTCGGGCGCCGGCACGGTGCCGGCGCGCACCTGACGGGCGATCGCGGTCATGTCGCCCAGGTTGGGCACATGGGGGTAACGGTGGGCGAGCACGGCGCTCGGGAACGGCTCGATCTCGGCGAACCACGCGGCTTTGAGGCCGAGGGGTTGCCATGCGAGGCTCACGGCCTCGATGCCGCTGCACACGCTGCCGTACAGCAGTGGCGCGGCCTGGGGCGCACCGCGAAGGGTGCAAGGTTGCGGGTTCATGTCGGGTCTCCTGTTCGTGTGGCCCGGGGCGGGCCGGGACGTTGATAGGCAGGAGAAAGGCGCCGAAGGCCCTGCGGCCTTCGGCTCGGGAGGACAGAACCACCCGTGGGCTGGTGCAGGCCCGGTCGTCGCTAGAACCGTCTGCTCATCAGCAATCACACCCGGCGCATGTCGTGGTTCGCGCCGGCATCGTCTGGCGCACATCCGCGCACAAAGGGAGCCCGTTTTTGCGCCGGCGGGCACCGGCACCGAATACCGCTGACCACGAAGGGTCTCCGGGTGGCTCGCGCAGCTTGGCAAGCCACCGGGGGACCCTTCGCAGAGGCGGGAGAAATGCAGATCAGCAGAACGCGCAGGAGGCGGTTCGCGGAGAAGCTACCTTCAGGTCCCGCGGCCGGGGATGACCAAGCGGGACGCGCACACGGACAAGAAGGCGTTGCGCGCTGGGCGTCCCGCAGGGCGTGCGGAACACAGGCCGCGCCGCCGATGGCGGGCACGGTTCACGGGGAACGGGGTCGGTCAGGAGCCTTTGCGGCCGCTGCGGCGCGGGCGCGAGGCACCACGCTTGGACGTGCCGGATTCGACCGGCAGCGTGCCTTTGCAGTCGGGGTAGCGACTGCACGACCAGAATGGGCCGCTCTTGCCGGTGCGCTGGCGCGTCGGTGCGCCGCACTGTGGGCAAGGCGGTCCGTGGGGAACCTTGATGGACAGGGACGTGCTGCCGTACTGCGCGATCAACTGTGAGATCCATGCAGCCTGCTTGCCGATGAATACGTCCAGCGTGAGCTGTCCAGCTTCGATCATGTCCAGCGCCTGTTCCCAGACGGCGGTTGTCCCTGGGTCGGCAATCGCTGTGGGCACCGCGTCGATCAGGGTGAAGGCCGCATCCGAGGCACGGATGGCGCGGCCCTTCTTCACGAGGTAGCCCCGCGTCAGCAGGCCACTGATGATGTTGGCCCGCGTCGCTTCGGTGCCGATGCCGACCGTATCCTTGAGCTTCTGTTTCAGGCGCGGGTCCGAGACCAGTTTGGCGACGCCCTTCATGGACTTGACCAACTCGCCCTGCGTATAGGGCCGAGGGGGCAGCGTCTTGAGCGCCTTCAGATCGACGTCGGCCACCTGACATGCCAGGCCCTCGCGCAGCGCGGGCAGTACCTGGCTGCGCGCCGCAGGGTCGCCATCCTCCTCGGATTGCGGTTCGGCCAGCACCAGGCGCCACCCCTTGACGACGACCTGCTTGCCGGTGGCCGCCAGCGTCTGCTGGCCGCAGGAGAGGTTCGCCACATTGCGGTCGAACTCGTGGTGAGGAAGGAATTGCGCCAGGTAATGCGCCCGGATCAGCCGATACACTGCCAGTTCCTTCTCACTCATGGTCGAGAGGTTCGCCGGTTCGAGCGTCGGGATGATGCCGTGGTGAGCAGACACCTTCGCGTCGTTCCAGGCGCGTGAGCGTTGAGTGCGGTTGAGCTGGTCCATGATCGGTCGCAGCAAGGGATCGGTCTTGACCAGGCTGTCGAGGACCGTTGGCACCTCGGCGAACATGCTTTCGGGCAGGTAGCCCGAATCGGAGCGCGGGTACGTCGTGGCCTTGTGCGTCTCGTATAGGGCCTGAGCAATGTCTAAGGTCTCCTGCACATCGAGCCCAAGCTGCCTGGAACACACCTCCTGCAAGGTCCCCAGGTCGAACGGCAGCGGCGGGCCTTCCCGCACGCGCTCGGTTTCGACCGCCACCACCTGGGCGCTGTCCGCGGCGCGGATCTGCTGCGCGGCGTGCTGCGCGATGGGCTGCTGCAGGCAGCGGCCGGCGTCGTCGGTGCATGCTTTCGGGGGAACCCACTGCGCGGCGAAAGTCTGGCCACCGGCGGACAGGGACACGTCGATGGCCCAGTACGGCACGGACACGAAGGCGGTGATCTCGCGGTCGCGGTCCACGACCAGTTTGAGCGTGGGGGTCTGGACGCGGCCTACCGACAGCACGCCGTCGTAGCCGGCCTGCCGTCCCAGCACCGTGAACAAGCGGCTGAGGTTCATGCCGACGAGCCAATCCGCCCGAGAGCGCGCCAGCGCCGAGTAGTACATCGGCAGCGTCTCGGCCGATGGCCGGAGCTTGCCGAGTGCCGCGCGGATGGACGCATCGTTGAGCGCCGACAACCACAGCCGTTCGATGGGACCGCGGTAGCCGCACAGGTCGATGATCTCGCGGGCGATCAACTCGCCCTCGCGGTCGGCATCTGTGGCGATGACAAGCTGGGTCGCCTTAGCCAGAAGCGCCTTGACGACTTTGAACTGCGTGGCGGTTTTAGGTTTGACCTCGACCCGCCAGTGCTGAGGAATGATGGGCAACTGCTCCAGCGACCAGCGCTTGAGCGCCGCGTCATAGACCTCGGGGGCTGCCGCTTCGACGAGATGGCCGATGCACCAGGTGACGGTGACGCCGGAACCGTTGAGGCAGCCTTCACCGCGCTGCGTGGCACCGAGAATTCGGCCAATGTCTTTGCCCTGGGAGGGCTTCTCGCACAAGAACAGCCGCATGTCCGTCCATCCCGATTCCCGTTGTTCATGGAGTTGCTGGAATCGAGGATGCCGAGCGCCACCTGGGGTAGCAGCAAACAAGCCGCATGCGCCGGCGACCGCTTTCACGCCGATGGAATGGCTCGGGCGGGGATGGCGCGTGGCCGCAGGTGTGCGGACCAGTAGCCGCGATTTGCGGGAGCGCGTGGAAGTCGATGGACGTTGATGGAGCTATCCCCAGGGGATAGCTTGCGGGGTGCATGGAGGGCGGCGAAGCACTACGGCGGCCGCCCTCCATGCCGGTTCACTTCCTGCGCTTCGCCTCCTTCGGCGCGGTCGATTCCTGGGCAGCCTGTGGCTTCGGTTCTGCCTCCTGCGGCTTCGGACTGAGGGCCACGGACTCGATGCGGTACGGCAGGATGCCGACGCTGCGCGCGTTGATCTGCCAGGTCTCGCGCGGCTGATCTTCGTTGTCCGTCCAAGGCTCGCGCTCCATGCGGCCGATGACCAGCACGCGCATACCTTTCTGGTACAGGTCCTTCCAGTGCTCGGCGTCGCGGTGCCAGATTTCCACCGGCGCCCAGAAGCCGCCGCGGTCCTCGAAGGTGCCATCCTTCTTGGGTACGGGGTTGTCGAAATAGACGTTCAGGCGCAGCAAGCGGCTGGGTTCGTCATTGCCGTTGGGGAATTCGCGGTACTCCGGTGGCGAGCCGATGTTGCCTTCGCCAGAAAAATGCGTGCTCATGGTGTGATCTCCGTGGTGGTTGAAATACCCGTGCCTCGTCGGCGCCGGGCGCGTGCTGGGATGCCCGGCGCAATCACCGATCGCGCATTGCGGCAGGAACGGACGTGAGCCGGTGCAGGTAGGCGTCGTCCGCCTCGGCGGCCTTGCTGGCGCATTCCTGCGCCTGCCTGCCCAAGGTGTGCAGCAGGCTGATCTGCATGTTCAACGTGATGCGCTGCAGCTCGATCGCGTGCAGGTCGGCCAGCAGGTTGACGGGTGTGCTGCTGCTGGCGATCAGCTCCCGCCACAGCGCCACGCCCATGGCCGACCTGTCGTGCCTGCGCCAGCGCAAGAAGACGGTTCCTGCGCCAGTGGTCTGTTGGGCCAGTTCGATGGGCAGAAGGTGGAAGGGGTGCCCGCATGCTTGCTCCAGCACCTGTCGCTGTGCCAGGGCAATCAACTCGTCGCGCATGGCGAAGCACTGGCTGGCCCAGGCCTCGAAGTCCCCTTTACCCTTAAAAGGCTTTAAAAGGCCTTTTAGAGAGGCCGCGTGTTCCAGCCGCATGAAGGCACCCTGTTGCAGGCCCCGGAAGTAGCGGGTCGGTTGGTTCAGATCGTTCATGCGGGCTCGTCCTCGCCGGCTGACGCTTCGGGCGGCTCTGCGGTGGCGGCTTCGTCGCTGGGCGGAGGCGCTGTGGCAGGACCGTCGCCGCGCTGTTGCAGGCCACGGCGCACGACGGGTGGCGCAAACTTCGAGCGGCGTGTCCCCTCCAGCACCTCCTGCGGCAGTTCGCCGTACTTCTCCAGCGCGACTCGCGCAGCGGCGTTCTTCGCCGCGAAATCGTCGCGGGTGCAGCCCGAGTAGCGATACTGCTGGGCCAGCGAGAACAGGCTGCGCAGCGCGTGCGCGCCCTCGTTGAGCCAGCGTTCCAAGGTGCTGCGGTCGATGAGCGCGGTGTGGTGGGCGAGGATCAGCTTGCGGGCGATGTCGTCGTAGTCGGCCAGGAGATAGACCGCGGCAAAGCCGAGCTGCGCGTTGACGAAGAGCGGGAGCTTGACCGGCTGCACGTTGAGGTTTTCGCCCAGGCTGAGCGCCGGTGGCACGCTCGCCAGCGCCTGGTCCACCTGCTCGCGCAGCGATTGCAGCGTGACCTTGGTTTGGTCGAGCTTGTCCTCGATGCGCAGCATCCACCAGTCCGAGTACGGGTCGTCCTGCTCCGAGCCCCGCCGCATCTTGTTCATCTGGGCGATGTAGCCGTTCAGGCCGACGATGCCCGGTCGCCCCTCGGCGGCGGCGCGGCCGTGCCAGATGCGGGAAGCGTGATGGGTGTGCAGGGTCAGCGACATCGCGCTGCGCAGGGAGCCGAGATTCAGTTGCAGAGGTTCATTGGTTGCCATGGTGTCCGCTCGTTGTTGGAAAAGGAGCGGCCAGCTTCGGCAGGAAGCGGAAGGCAGTCAGTCAAGAATCCGAATCCCGGCGGGCCCCGGTTTAGGGCGCGGCGGTTGCATGCGGCGCGAGCTATCCCCAGGGGATAGCTCCATGGAGCGTCAACGAACGCTGCACGCCGGGATCAGGGTAGGCAACACCGATGCTGCGGCAGATGGTCGATCCCAGGCCTGCGACAACTTGGCGTTGTGCCCAGCAGCGGAACTATCCCCAGGGGATAGCTCTATTGGCGGCCATGGGCATCTACTTTCACCGACTTGCATGCCGGCTCACTTGCTGGCGAGCAGATTGCGTAGCCGCTCGATGTGCTGCTTGGCGACTTCCGGCGGCACTGGCTTACCCTGCGGCTGAGGTGGCGGTGCTGCTGGTGGCCGCTCGTTTGGCGGGACGGGTGCCGATGGCGCGTCTTTCTTGGCCCAGGCATTGAACTCGCCATGGATGGCGCGCTGGATGATGCCGAACAGATACCCCGCAGGATTGCGGATGCCATGACTGCTGCATCGTGCGGCCCAGTCGTCCAGCACGGCCTGTCTCAGCGCGGCATCGACCTGCTGCAATGCCACCCTGGCACCTGTCTGCTGCTCTGCCTTCAGTTCCGTGAAGCGCTTGGGCCATTGCAGATCGCCCAGCGCGCGCGCCTGCGCGGTAGTACGTACTTCATTAATACGACTACTACGTACTGTACGGGCCTGCTTCGGATTCCGAAGAGAGGCGTCTGGCGCGGGTTTCGCCCCTGCTTCGGATTCCGAAGACGGGTCGTCCGCATTCCGAAGAAGGCTCGATGCTCCTTCTTCGGAATCGTGGGCGGCATCCTCCTGTGGATAACTTTCGGCGGCCGTGATGCCTTGGCTGGCGAGGCGTTCGGCCAGGACCTGTAGCCGCGACGGCAGTGTGCGTCCGGAGAGCATCGGATCTTCCGCGATCTCCTTGAGGGTGTTCAGACCGACCATCTGGACAGCCTTGGCCGAATGGCCGAGGGACTGGCTGACCAGTGCCAGGTAGTCGGCGTCGAGCTGCATGGCCTCGAAGGGCGTCAGTGGTTCATCGTGCAGAACGTAGAGGTTGCCGAGGATGCGGCCGGTCTTGGGGTCACGCCGTCGCCGTACCAGGCTCAACCATCGGGTGAGGCGCAACAGCGTCAACGCTCGGGCCACGGTTTCATGCGAGGCCTGCCCGGCGCAGGGCATCGACGCCAGCCAGGGTCGAAGCTGCTCATACGTCGGGAAGGCTGTCATGCCGTCGTCGTTGAGCATCAGCCGGAACACCTGCCAGGCGTTGCGCTCCAGCGGCGTCAGGCGACGGTCGAGGAACAGCCGCCGCGGCACGGTCTCGTGCCGGTTGCCGCTGAAGAGGAAGGCATCGCCTGACGTGGCGGGCGTCGGCGTAGGCACGGGTGCTGGCGCACTGGGGCTGGGCTTGGGCGCGAGGTCTTTCAGGGCAGCATCGAACAGATCCGCGAGTGCGACGGGGCCACGGCGTGGTGCGGTGTCGTCCACGGCCATGGCTCAACCCAATCCCTGATCGACCCAGCTCTTGATCGAGGCCCAGACCACCGACAGAGGCAGCGACATGCCTTCGGCCAAGTCCATGGTAGCGTCGAGGATGGAGGTTTCGTCTTCGAGATCGACATTCCTGCTGCCGGTCACGGCCTTCCATTGCCGCCACAGCTCCGTGTCCTGTTTCTCGTCCAGCACGGGGTGGCGGCCCTTGCGCTTCGGCAGGCCGAGGATTTCGCGGCGAAGCGCCACCTCCTGGTGGGTCAGGCCATAGAACCGACTGACCATCTCGGTGCTCGCGCCCAGCCTGAGCATGCGATCGACCGTGGCGATTTCCTTCTCCACGTCCTGCGCCTGCTTGAGCAGTCGCCGGAGCACTTCGCGGTTGACCGTCACCGAGCACCAGGAGACGTTAGCGTTGGCGAGCACGCTGATCAGCGCGGGATGCTTGAGGGCGTCCAGTTCTTCCTCGCCAAACCCCATCAGTTTGCACCGGCGCAGTTGCCCATTGCGCAGGTCATAGAGGGCCTGGGCGATGACGGCCTGGTTGAGTGGGTGTGGTGCGGACATGCTGGCCTCCCTCGCTCACATTCCAACGCCTTCAGCGCCGGCTTCAAGGTCGAGCAGGCGCCGGGCCAGCCGCAGCAGCCGGAACAGCTTGACCAGCGAGGTATCGCTCAATCGCTGGGCCGCATCACCCTGGCCGTGCAGCAGCGCCGGCAGTTCGATGACGATTTGCCCGTCGTGCAGGCCGACGTCGGCGGGCCGCTGACCGGCCAGGCACGCTAACAGCGCGAGGACGGCACGGCCCAGCGGTGCCGAGCTTTGGGTGCGGGCCCGGCAGACGAAACCGATACCCTCTGCACGGTCATCAATGCACTCGTCCAGGTCTGCCTCGCCCGCGATTTCGCGGGCGAACTGTGCGATGTGGATGCGCAGGCGCTCGGCTGTGTCCACGCCGGGATCGATGTACCAGACATCGGAGATCGGATAGAGCCCGCCAGCCTGCACAGGGATGGACTGCAAGACACTCGCCGAGAAGTCGAGCGGCAGCGCATCACCCAACTGGTCGGCGACCATGCGCTGAATGGACTGGAGCCGTTCGGTCGTCGGTGCCGGCGAGACGATGTGCTCCCGAAGCAGATCGCCACCCACCGCAGGGTTGGCCGGACTTGCCTGGCTGGCATCCGTGTCGCTCTCGCGCGTCGAAGGCGTTGCCGCAGGTCGGCCTGCAGGCGGCGCTGCGGATGCAGCCCCTGCGATGGGTGGCGCAGTGTTGGCAGGTGGGCGCGCGATGGTTCCCGGCTCCGGCAACGCAGGCGGCGTCGATGGCGGCGTTGGGTCGCTGACCAAGGCGCGCTGCCGGCTCTCGGATTCGGTCATGTCCAGGGCGAGCACGTCGTAATCGACACCCAGCATCTCGGCCATCTGGCCGATCAGCTCGTCCTGTACACGCTGCGCGGAGAACTCGTCGGCCTGGACGTCGAATTGCGACAGCACTTCCTGGAAAAATTCGTCGAAGTCCTGAACCAGTGGGCGACCCTTGGCGTAGCGCTCCCACGCGAGCATGCAGGCTTTGCGCATGACCGACAGGCGTTCGACCTGATGGCGACCGAGACCGCCATAGAGCACGGTGGGGATCGCGGGCAGGAGATACTGCACCGCGTCGTTCATGCGGCTGATGTGCGACTGTTGTACCGGGAAGCCATCGGCGGCGAGGCGGCGGGCCAGCTCGGACTGGCTCAAGGTGGTGCCGCTTTCTTGCTCGTAGAACTCGCGCGCCTTCTCGACGCCGAGGGCGCGCTCGATGAACGTGAGGCCCCCGCGCAATTCGTTCTCGGCCAAGTGGCCGGTCAACATGACGACTTCGCCGCGGCTGGGCCACGGCCGGAACAGGCACGATACACGGAAAAACCGCTCGTCCTTGGTCTCTGACCATAGTTCGCGCAGGATCGCCAGCCGAGTATTTCCACCGTTGCGGATGATGTAGTGGGACTCACCTGGTCGGCGAGTGATGGCCGGCGCTGCGTCCAGACCGCGCTCGCGGATGGACGCCTTGATTTCCTCGTAGGCCGGGTTGCGTTTTTTCCTGGGATCGTGGTCGTAGGGGCGCAACTGATCTAGGGTCACGACCATGGGGGTGTCGGCGATCGGGTCGCTCAAGGTCGAGGCTGACGGGCCGCTGCGCTCGAACCCGGCCGCGAGCAGCTTGCCAGCCATCTGCTGGGAGGTGATCTCAGCCATGGCCGCCTCCCTGCGCTTGGTATCGGGCCTCGCGCTCGGCGCGGCGGATTTGCGCACGGGCATTCAGGGTCGCCCGGTGGTCGCTTGCCGTCGAGCTGGTGTAGATCGCGGCGCAGCCAGGCTTGGTGAACTTGAGGTGGCCGCCAGGCGTGCGTTTGACGTGCCAACCTTCGCCAACCGCGAACTCGATCAGGGCGCGAAGCCGCTTGTGGCCTCGGGCTAGCTCATGTGCGTTCGCCATGGGACCTCCCGGCATCAAGAGGGTGTGGCGGACGGCCGGACACCATGGCAAATCGGTGCCGCCATTGCGGAAATAGTTCGTCTGCGAGGCCGCGCATGGTGTCGAGCGCGGCGAGGGCGACTCTGCCCGGCGGCTGGCGGTATTCGACCCGATGCACTGGCAATCCGCGCGTAGCTGCACGCGGATACGCCTCGATGGCCGGCACGTCGGTGGCCAGCACGCGGATGCCGGCGTGGTCCTGGAAAAGATCGCGCAGGGCCTGCTGGATCAGCCGTGCATTGGCTGACACAGGGTGGACGCGATTGATGAGCAGATGCAGAGGTGGAGGCTCGATGCCCAGGTGCCGGTAGGGCGCAATGTCTTCGAGCAACTGCATGGTGCCGCGCCGCAGCTCGCGCGCCGCGAGAATTTCCGGGGTCACGGGCGACAGCGCGAGGTTGGAGGCGAGCACCGCCATCTCCAGCAGCACCGAGCGCGCACCTTGGGTGTCGATCAGCACCAGGTCATAGAGAGGCGCCAGGACCGGCAAGAGATGGCGCAACCGTAGGCGCCCATCCGGCGTGTGCAGCAGCAAAGTGTTCAGCTCGCCTCGGTGGTCGTTGGAGAGCACCAAGTCCAGGCCCTCGATGTTCGTGCGGGACACAAGCAGCCCGAGGTCGCGCTCGTTGAAGGCCAGCAACTCGTAGATGCCACCAGGTGCGCGGTGGCCTAGCTCGTAGTACGAGGACAAGGTGGGCTGCACGTCGAGGTCGAGCAGCAGTACACGCAGCCCCGCGTCCGCGGCAAGCCCGCCGAGGTTCGCGGCCGTGGTGGTCTTGCCGACGCCACCTTTGGTTGAAATGATGGATACGACCTGCATGGCGTTCTCCGTGTGAGGATGGGAAGTCCGCTGGAGAACGGGTCAGGCCCGGTTGTTGACGCGCTCGGCGATCCACTGATCGATCTCGATGGAGTCCCAACCGACCGCGCGCACGCCCAGGCGCAGCGCCTTCGGGAACAGGCCTTTGCGCATCAGGTTGTAGATGTGGGCGCGTTTGAAACCCGACTTGGTTTCGACTTCATCAAGCCGCAGGATGCGGCGCTCGCTTGCGGGCAGTGCAGGTGTTTGCGACATGGCGGTCACTCCTGAACGCTCAGTGGCGTTTGTTGGCGTGACCTCCATTCAATAGACATGGATGGGAAAAGACATTGCAAATGCAATCTCCGCGATTGCACATACAAGATGGAAAACCTCAGACTGTTGCGCTACGCAGCCGGCGTCTGGCCGTGGCGAACTTGCCGTTTAGCGTCCGCTCCGCGATCCCCATTGCGCCGCTGTGATGGGCGACCAACGCGCTGACCACCGCCTCCTGCGTCTTGAAGCTGGAGTACGGAACGCCGGAAGGCGACTGGCCGAGCATCAGGTCCAGCATGCTGCCGATGATGTTCAGGTAGGTGGCTTCGGCGCGATCACTGATCAGGCACTGTGCGCCAGCAGAGGGCGCCATCTGCTTGAGAAGCGCTCCGTGCTTTTCCTGCAGCTCATGCAGTTGGCGTTTGTACTGGTCCAAGGTGGACTTCAGGGCCAGGCGCTCGACTAGCATCGCCTGCCCAGTTTCCACCGAGATGAAGGGATGGGCGATGCGCTCGCTCCGGGAGAAAAGGAAGCACGGTCGTTGCTCGGGATAGTGCTGGCGCATCCAGCGCTTCAGATCGACGTGGCGCACCGTCAGATCAGGGGAGTCGATCAGCGCGGAATCGCGCGTCGTGATGCCGTTCCGTCCGAAGGGCAGTTCTCCATTGAGGATGCCGTCGAAGATGCGTTCGGTGCAAAGCCGCAGCTCGTCACAACGTGGACAGTCCAACGACTGCGGCAGGCGCCTTGGCGACGAAATCGAAGCCAGGATCACCTGCTCGTATCGCAGCAGCCCGGCCCAGCGGATGGACGCTTCGATCGGGCGATAGAACACCTTTGATGTTGGTGCATCATTCTTGTTCTCGTGCATGCTCCGTCTCCTTCCAGGAGAAGAACTACATGACCGACTCCTTTGTCGCCGACCTCATGGTCGGCCTGTCGCTTGTGTAGGAAGTGGGTCCCGAAGGCCGCTTCGTCATGTGGTTTGAATACTTCTCACCAGTTCGCGCAACTGGTAGTCGTCGTGTGTTCGATGTGCAAAAATCATCGATCAGAAGGTCGAGCATCGGGACGTAGGCTCGACAGCGACGCTCACGCTATCAGGGTCGTGAGAAGTTACGGTTTCTGCAAAACCGTCTAGGTATGACCTGATATGCCAGCGGTCTCAGGAAGCGTGAGGGGGCCGCAATCGTCCTCGAATGTCCAGTCGGACGCAGCAAACCGGCGCCTGTCATGCTTGCCCCGTCATCCTGATATATCGACAAAGAATCGTGTGCGGAAACGCGGTGGCCAGCATGCGCGTTCTTTCAAAGGAGCTTGACCAGAAGGTCGCCTGTGAGTTGTGGTGCAGGCGTTCCTAGGTGGCATCCGAGCTGTGCCATCACCAGAACCATCTGCCTGATCGTCTTCGCGGTGATGGATGCGGGGCAGACGACCGGGCGTGGATGATGAGTTCGAGGGAGTTGCCTACGACGATGTACCGATCGTGGGTCTGGTGTGCTGAGTGCAGCTCTTTGGACGTCTGTGGAACTCTTTGGACGAATTTGTTGCCGAGGACGAAAAACAAGGCTACAATTGAGGTCTTCGCTGGCCAGCCCAACGAAGAAAGTGATTGGGAAACAACGACTTACTGTCCTAGTACACGTCTCGTTTCCCGCTCCAACATCCGATCCGCAGATTTCCACCGGAGTCTGCGGATCATTGAAAAAAGGGCCTGTCGGCCCTTTTTTCATTTCCGCGCGATCCCTCATCACGCGAGATAAGGCAGCCTCGGCGCGGGCACCCGCTCGTGGATCAGGCCCACACGCTCGACGATCTTCAGGCACGACGCTTCCAGGTGGCGCCGCAACGCCTCCTGCGCCTGCCCCGTCTCGCCGCGAGCCAGCGCTTCCAGCACGTCCAGATGCTCCTGCATGAACGGATCTTCGTTAGGCATGGGCGCGGCAGCGCCCAGCACATGCTTGCTCAGCGTCAGGATGCAGCGCGTGCGCTGCAGGCTTTCGACGATGCTGTCGTTGGGACAACGGCCGATCAGCGCGACATGCAAATCATGTTCCAGCTCGTCCAGCTCGGCCCGGGTCAGGCGCGGATAGCGCGCCTTGGCGCGCCGCAGCCGTTGCGCCATCGCGGCGATGTCTTCGGCGGACACGTCGGCGGCCGCGCCGGCCAGCGCGGCGGGCTCCAGCAGCCAGCGCAGCTGATAAAGGTTGCGGATGCGCCGCTCGTCCAGCGGCGTGACGATCCAGCGCTGGCGCTCGTCCTTGCCCACCAGCCCCAATCCTTCAAGCCGCAACAGCACGTCGCGCGCGGCGGTGCGACCAACCCCGAAGTGCCGCGCCAGCTCGACCTCGTTGAGCCGATAGGCGCCGAACACCGAAAGATGGACCACGTCGTGCTCGACCGCGTGATAGATGTGCTCCCAGCCCTGTGCCTTGCGCACGGGTTCGCTCTCATCGCCCAGCCCCAGCATCCCTGGCGTCAGCGATTGCCGCAAGGGCGTCTCGGACGCGCCGCCCGCCAGCATGCCACGGCCGTCAAACCGCGCAACCAGTCCTTCGCTTTCCAGCTCGCGCAGCGCCTGGCGCACGGGGTTGCGCGTGACGCCCAGCAGTTCGGACAGCGGCCCCTCGAGCAACACCATGCCCGGCGGCAACGCGCCGCTGGCCAGCGCCTGGCGCAACAGGTCCGCGATGCGGGCATAGAGCGGGGTGCTGGCGGGCGTTCCGGGCAAGGAGAATTCGGTGGACATGAACGTATTCGTGGACGGCGTCACGGGAGGTGCATCGCTTATGCGTCAGACCGAATCGTAAGACAAGCACGCACTCGATATGAAGCAGCTAGGGAAAACGATAGCGCTTATTGCCGGCATTGATCGTTTATATTTTTGATCATTGCCGGCAACAACCCTTTATTGAGCACCAGCACGAGCCTTGCGGACGAGGGATCATGGATTACGACTTCGACTTCAGTTTCCTGTCCACGCATTGGGATGCCTTCCTGGCCGGCGCGCGCTCGACGGCGCTCATGTCCCTGGCGACGATCGCGCTGGGATTCCTGGCGGGCGCGGTGCTGGCCGTGATCCGCACGCAAGGGCCGCGCGCGGCGCGCCGGATCGTCACGGCCTACGTGGACGTGATCCGCAACACGCCGCTGGTGATTCAGGCCTTCTGGCTGTTCTTCGGCCTGGCCTCGCTGCAGGTGCGCATTCCGGCGATTGCCGCCGCGGTCATCGCCTTGGTGATCAACGTATCCGCGTACACCACGGAAATCCTGCGGGCGGGCATCGAGTCGATTCCTCGCGGCCAGATCGAGGCCGCGTCCTGTCTGGGCATGAACCGCTGGAAAGTCCTGCGCCTGGTGATCCTGCCCCAGGCGGTGGAACGCATGTATCCGGCGCTGGTCAGCCAATTCGTGCTGATGCTGCTGGCGACCTCGATCATGTCCCAGATCTCCGTCGAGGAACTGACCTCGGCTGGCTACAGCGTCCAATCCGAGACGTTTCGCGGGTTCGAGATCTATCTGGTCGTCGCCCTGGTCTATCTCTGCCTGTCCTGGCTACTGCGCCTGCTGATGGCCAGCCTGGCCCGCGCGGCGTTCACCCGTCAACGCCGGCTTGGCACGCCGCTGTAGCGCCCCAAGGGCAGTCCCTCCCCCCTCTCTCGGAGTCGGCACATGTTGGGCATTTCCTTCGAACAATTGCGCTTCATCCTCCATGGCGCGGGCTGGACGCTGTTGCTGTCGCTGATCGGCTTCGCCGGCGGCGCGCTGCTGGGACTGCCGCTGGCGCTGTTGCGCAGCCGCGGCGCGCGCCTGTGGCGCGCCACGACGGGCGCGCTCATCCAGCTGGTGCAGGGCATTCCGCTGCCCGTCCTGATGTTCCTGTGTTATTTCGGCATCAGCATCGCCGGCTATGACCTGCCCAGCCTGGCGGCGGCGGGCCTGGCGATGACGCTGTATTCGGCCGCGTTCCTGGCGGAGATCTGGAAAGCCTGTATCCAGGCCGTCTCGAAGACGCAGTGGGAAGCCGCCGAGTGCCTGGCGCTGCGCCCGTTGCAGTGCGTCCGGCATGTGGTACTGCCGCAAGCGGCGCGCATCGCGGTGGCGCCCACGGTGGGATTCCTGGTGCAGATCGTGAAGAACTCTTCCTACGCGGTGGTGATCGGCTTCTTCGACCTGACCTACTCCGCGCGCGTCGTGAACAACTCGACCTTCGAGCCCTTCGCGGTGTTCAGCATCGCGGCCGTCCTGTACTTCGCCATCTGCTACCCCCTGTCGGTGCTCTCGTACCGGCTCGAGAAACGCCTGCGCCGCGTCTAGGCGACAGGCTGGAAAAAATCAGGAGACAGATTTCATGAGCGACATCGTTTGCTTCAAGCAGGTACGCAAGTCCTTCGGCGATGCCCAGGTGTTGAAGGGCGTCAGCTTTTCCGTCGCCCCCGGCCAGGTCGTGGCGCTGATCGGCCGCAGCGGCTCGGGCAAGACCACGGCGCTGCGCTGTATCAACGGACTGGAAACGATCCAGGACGGCCAGCTGCAAGTCTGCGGCCGGGCGCTGGAACGCGGCGGCCATAACCTGCTGGCGCTGCGCCAGGAAGTCGGCATCGTGTTCCAGGCCTACAACCTCTTTCCCCACCTGACCGTGCTGCAGAACGTCAAACTGGCGCCCTGCAAGGTCAAGGGACTGCCGGACGCGCGGGCCGACGCGCTGGCCATGCAGGTCCTGGACAAGGTGGGCATGCGGGACCGCGCCCACTACTACCCGGAGCAACTGTCCGGCGGACAGCAGCAACGCGCGGCGATCGCCCGCTCGCTGGCCATGCAGCCCAAGCTGATGCTGTTCGACGAGGTGACCTCGGCGCTGGATCCGGAACTCACCGGCGAAGTGCTGCGCGTGATCGAATCGCTCGCCGCCGAGGGCATGACCATGGTGCTCGTGACCCACGAAATGGCGTTCGCCAGATCGGTGGCCGATCAGATCCTGTTCATGCATGACGGCGTCGTCTGGGAACACGGAGACGGCCGCATGCTCGACCAGCCCCGCACCCCCGAATTGCGGCAGTTCATTTCCAGCGGCTTGTAGCCCGGTTACGCCGCCAGCTTTCCATCCCGCCATCCATAGGGAGAATCCCATGAAAATCCTGTCCCGGCTGCTTTCCGCGCTCGTCGCATCCAGCCTGCTCCTGGCCAGCGCCGGCGCCTGGTCCAACACGCTCGAAACCATCAGGCAACGCCAGAAGATCCTGGTCGGCGTCGACATCAGCGCGCCGCCTTACGGCATGCTCGATGAGCAGGCGCGCCAGACGGGGTCGGACGTCGAAGCGGCGCGGTTGCTCGCCAAGGATCTGGGCGTGGCCCTGGAGATCGTGCCGGTGAACGGCCCGAACAGGGTGCCCTATCTGCTGAGCCGCAAGGTCGATGTGGTGCTGGCCTCTTTCTCGATCACCGAAGAACGCAAGAAGGTCGTGGCGTACTCGGAGCCCTACGGCGTCGTGCCCGTGTTGGTGGCCGGCCCCGCGTCGGTTTCCGTCGCCTGCTTCGCCGACCTGCGCGGCAAGACCATCGCGGTGACGCGCGGCACCACCAGCGACCAGGAACTGAGCCGCGGACTGAAGGATGTGCCCGGCGCGAGAATCGTCCGCTACGAGGACGACGCCACCACCAATACCGCCGTCGCCACGGGCCAGCAGGACTTCCTGGTCGGCGCGCCCAGCGTGCTGCTCGCAATCAGGCAGGCCAATCCGGCGCGGGACATCGTGCCCAAGTTCACCGCCACGGCCTATCCCTATGCGGTGGGGCTGCGCAAGAACGAACCCGAGCTGAAGGCCTGGCTGGACGACTGGGTGGCCGCGAACCTGAAGAACGGCGCGTTCAACGAGATCTATCAACGCTACTTCGGCATGCCCTTGCCTGCGGACATGCAGCGCTGAGTCACCCGGGGAAACACAACATGCCCAGCAACGATACCGCCCCCTTGAAACCGGCTCGCGTCATCCGCCTGCATCCGCGCGACGACGTGGTCGTGGCCCTGGACCAGTTGATCGCGGGCGTCTACGTCGCCAGCGAAGCGGTGACCGTTTCCGGATTGGTTCCGCCCGGCCACAAGATGGCGACGCGGACGCTGGCCGCCGGCGAGCCGGTCCGGCGCTATGGCCAGATCATCGGCTTCGCCAGCCAGCCGATCAGTCCGGGGCAGCACGTACACAGCCACAATTTGAGCATCGGCGATTTCGTGCGCGACTATGCCCACTCGGCGGAAGCGCGCGCCACGACGATGGCGGCCGAGCCCGCCACGTTCCTGGGCATTCCCCGGGCCGACGGCAGGATCGCCACGCGCAACTACATCGGCATCCTGACCAGCGTGAATTGCTCGGCCACGGTGGCGCGCGCGATCGCCGATCACTTCCGGCGCGACATCCATCCCGAGGCCCTGGCCGACTACCCCCATGTCGATGGCGTGGTCGCGCTGACCCATCACAGCGGCTGTGCGATGGACGCGGAGGGCGACGGCCTGAAGATGCTCCAGCGCACGCTGGGCGGCTATGCCTGCCACCCCAACTTCGCCGGCGTGCTGATCATCGGGCTGGGTTGCGAAACCAATCAGATCCCGCGCCTGCTGGCCACGCAGGGCCTCGCCGAGAGTCCCGGCCTGCGGACCTTCACCATCCAGGACAGCGGGGGCACCGTCCACACGATCCGCAAGGGAATCGAGCTGATCCGAGACATGCTGCCCCAGGCCAACGCCGTGCGCCGGCAGGCCGTGCCGGCCAGCCACCTGCGACTGGGCCTGCAATGCGGCGGATCAGACGGCTATTCGGGCATCTCGGCCAACCCGGTCCTGGGCGCGGCGGTGGACCTGCTCGTCCAGCACGGCGGCACGGCGATTCTTTCCGAGACGCCGGAGATCTACGGCGCCGAACACCTGTTGACCCGGCGCGCGCAGACGCCGGACGTCGGACGCAAGCTCCTCGAACGGATCCGTTGGTGGGAGGAATACTGCGCCCGCAACGGCGCCTCGATGGACAACAATCCCTCGTCCGGCAACAAGGCCGGCGGCCTGACCACGGTGCTGGAAAAATCGCTGGGTGGCATCGCCAAGGCCGGCTCCACCAACCTGGTCGAGGTCTACCAATACGCCGAACCCGTGCGCGCGCAGGGCCTGGTCTTCATGGATACGCCGGGCTATGACCCGGTCTCCGCCACCGGCCAGGTCGCGGGCGGCGCCAATCTGATCTGCTTCACCACCGGCCGCGGCTCCGCTTATGGCTGCGCGCCGGCGCCCTCTTTCAAGCTGGCCACCAACACCGCCCTGTGGCGCCGGCAGGCCGACGACATGGACCTGAACTGCGGCGATGTGCTGGACGGCACGCGCGGCATCGCCGAACTGGGCGCGATCCTGTTCGAGCAACTGCTTGCAACCGCTTCCGGCGCGCCGTCGCGCAGCGAGCGCCATGGATATGGGCAACAGGAATTCGTGCCCTGGCAAACCAGCGTGATCACCTGATCCCTCCCATCCTCCTTGATTGGAATCCCATGAGCCTCTCTCACCCTCCCCGCCATCGCGGCCTCTACCCCGTCGTGCCGACGATCTTCAACGAAGACGGCAGCCTGGACCTGGACGGTCAGCGCCGCTGCGTGCAGTTCATGATCGACTCCGGCGTCGATGGCCTGTGTGTGCTGGCGAACTATTCGGAGCAATTCCTGCTGGCCGACGAGGAGCGCGAGATCCTGACGCGGCAGATCCTGCAATGCGTGGACGGCCGCGTGTCGGTCATCGTCACCACCAGCCACTTCAGCTCGACGGTCTGCGTCGAGCGCAGCCGGCGCGCCCAGGACATGGGCGCCGCCATGGTGATGGTCATGCCGCCCTATCATGGCGCGACGTTCCGGGTCGGCGAAGCGCAGATCCACGATTTCTACGCGACCCTGTCCGATGCGCTGCGCATTCCCATCATGATCCAGGACGCGCCCGTGGCGGGAACGCCGATGTCGCCCGCCTTCATGGCGCGCATGGCCCGCGAAATCGAGCAGGTGTCGTATTTCAAGATGGAAACGGCGGGCGCGGCGGCGAAACTGCGCGAGCTCATCCAGCTGGGCGGCGAGGCCATCGAAGGCCCCTGGGACGGCGAGGAAGGCATCACGCTGCTGGCCGACCTGGACGCCGGCGCCACCGGATCCATGACGGGCGGCGGCTACGCCGACGGCATCCGGCCCATCATCGACGCCTATCGGGCGGGGGACCGGGACAAGGCCTATGCGCAGTACCAGGCCTGGCTTCCCCTGATCAACCATGAGAACCGGCAGGCGGGGTTTCTGGCGGCCAAAGCCCTGATGAAGGAAGGCGGCATCATCCGCTGCGACGCGCCCAGGCATCCCTGGCCCGCCCTGCATCCGGAGACACGCCGGGGCCTGTTGGATATCGCCCGGAGGCTAGACCCGCTCGTGCTGCGCTGGGCCTGATAACGGGCCTGGCGAGCGTGGGGATCATCCTGTTGGCGGCTGCCGCGCTCAGGATGACCCGCGGCGCGCCGGCTCATACATTTCCATCACGAATAGGACTTATCCGATTGCGGCGACAGGCTCGATAAATCTTTAATAGAAATAGGAACCATTCCTATTAAAAGGATTTCATCATGACCTCGCCGCACATCCGCTCCCGCGCCCTGCCGCCCCGCGCCAGTCTCTATTCCGCCTTCGCGGCCGCGACCGCCGCCACCCTGGCCGCGCCGGCCTATGCCCAAGGCGCCGCCGACGGCACGAGCGTGCAACTGGCGCCGGTCACGGTCAGCGGGCAGGCGGTCACGGGTTCCAAGACCGACGTTTCCGGATCGGCCAAGTACGCCGTGCCGCTGCTGGACGTGCCGCAGACCATCACCGTGGTGCCGCGCCAGGTGCTGGACGAACAGAACGCGCTCAGCCTGCGGCAGGCCCTGTCCAATGTCTCGGGCATCACCTTCAACGCGGGCGAAGGCGGTGGCGGTTCCGGCGACTCGATCAACATCCGCGGCTTCAGCGCCAACGCGAACATGCAGGTGGACGGCTTGCGCGACAGCGCGCAGACCAGCCGCAGCGACCTCTTCAACCTCGACTCGGTGGAAGTCATCAAGGGGCCCAACTCGGTCTTCGGCGGCTCGGGCACCACCGGCGGCAGCATCAACATGATCAGCAAGCAGCCCAAGTCCACGGATTCCACCGAGATCGCCGCGCGCCTGGGCACCGACCGCTACAAGCGGCTCACGGTCGACACCAACCAGACGCTGGGCAGCGAAGGCTTCGCCGCCTTCCGCCTGAACCTGATGGCCCATGGCAACGACGTGCCCGGCCGCGATCAAATCTACAAGCGCCGCTGGGGCGTGGCGCCTTCACTGACGCTGGGCATGAACGGACCGACGCGGCTGACGCTGAGCTTCCTGCACCAGACCGACGACAACCTGCCCGATTTCGGCGTGCCGGCGCTCTATGGCAAGCGACTCGACGGCGTCTCGCGGGAGTCCTATTTCGGCTGGCGCAACCTGGACAAGGAGAAGATTCAGTCCAACGCGCTCACCGCCAAGCTCGAGCACGACTTCTCGGCCGACCTCAAGCTGCAGAACCTGACCCGCTATTCCAGCCTGAGCCGTGACACGACCGTATCGGCCTCGCACGTGGATCTGCGCGGCATGCGGCCGGGCTACTACAAGCCGGCGGGCCCGCAGGGCTATGGCCGCGATTCCACCACCGAAATGTGGGTCAACCAGACCAACCTGACCAGCAAGTTCGACACCTTCGGCCTGGGTCATACGCTGGTGACGGGTTTCGAGATCTCGCGCGAAACCTATGACCGCACGACCTACTCCTACAACATCAACCGCTACTATCCCGCGGGCGGCTTCGAGCTGTCCCGGCCGCCCGGCCGCTGGGACGGCCCCACCAGCAAGAGCGATTCCGCCCGCAACAAGACCAGCCTGGACACCAAGGCGCTCTATGCGATGGACACCATCGCGCTGGGCCGGATGTTCGATGTCAGCCTGGGACTGCGCTACGACTGGATCGACGCCAAGTCGTCCAGCCGCCCCGTCGGCGGCGCGCGCCTGGATGTCGACAGCGCCGACCGCAAGCTCAGCACGCGCGTCGGCCTGACGTTCAAGCCCGCCGAGAACGGCCGCATCTATGTGGCCTACGGCACGTCCTTCAACCCGTCGGCGGAATTCCTGGTCACCACGGGCGGCGGCCTGGATGCCAGGAACAACAGCCTGGCGCCGGAGAAGAATCGCACGGTGGAGCTGGGCACCAAATGGGAACTGCTGGACCAGCGCCTGGCGCTGGGCGGCGCGCTGTTCCAGGTGGACAAGACCAATGCCCGCGAAGCGCTGGCCGATGGCAGCTACCTGCTCGCCGGCGCCCAGCGCGTGAAGGGCCTGGAGCTGAACCTGTCCGGCAAGGTCACGCCGCAGTGGGACGTGTACGCCAACTACACCTACATGGACAGCGAAACGCGCAAGTCGACCACCCAGCCGCTGCGCGTCGGCCGCGCCCTGGGCAACACGCCGCGCAACTCCTTCAGCCTGTGGACCACCTATGCCCTGCCCGGCGGCTGGACGGTCGGCTATGGCGCGCGCGCCGTGGGCACGCGCAACGTCACCTCGCAGGGCGACGGCAAGCTCGACGCCTACTGGGTCCACAGCGTGATGGCGTCCTACGACGTGAACCGCAACCTCAAGCTGCAGCTCAACGTCGAGAACCTGACCGACAAGGCCTACGTCGAACGCGTGCGCCAGGTGGTGGGCAACGAGTCGCGCTCGTCCGCCATCGAGTACGGCGACGGCCGCTCGGCCATGCTGTCGGCTATCTACAAGTTCTAGGCCACAGACAGGAAGCCGCCGCGATGATCGTCCACGTACCCGGCGTGCTGGCCACCGGCCCGCTCACGAGCTGCCGGCAACTGCTGCAGCAGGCGGACTGGCGGGACGGCCGTGGCACCGCCGGCTTCCAGTCCGCCCTGGTGAAGAACAACCTGCAGCTGCCCGCCGATTCCGAACAGGGGCTGCAGGCCGCCGCGCTGATCGACCAGGGCCTGGCCCGCAATCCGCTCTTCATGTCGGCCGCGCTGCCGGCGCGCATCTTCCCGAAGCTGTTCAACGTCTACGGCGAAGGCCAGTCCTTCGGCCTGCACGTGGACAACGCCATCCGCTATGCGCCCGGCGCGACGTCCGGCATCCGCACCGACCTGTCGGCCACGCTGTTCCTGTCCGAGCCGGACAGCTACGACGGCGGCGAGCTGGTCATCCAGGACACCTATGGCGAACATGCGGTCAAGCTGCCGGCGGGAGACATGGTGCTGTATCCCGCCGGCAGCCTGCATCGCGTCACACCGGTGACGCGCGGCATGCGCCTGTGCTCATTCTTCTGGATCCAGAGCATGATCCGCGACGACGGCCAGCGCGGGCTGCTGTTCGACCTGGACGGCGCCATCCAGGATGCCGGGCAGCAGCTGGGCGCCGGCCATGGCGTGGTGGTTCGCCTGACCGCCACCTACCACAACCTGCTGCGCCGCTGGGCGCATCCCTAGCGCTTCCCCGCCCCCAAAGCATCCCGGGAGTCCCTGATGCGGCGGGGCCGGCCGCGCTGGCCGAGGCCGGCCTCCGGCGCCACCCACGCTCCGGCGAACCGCCACCTTGCCCCTGCCTGCCACTTGCGCGCACACGTCCCAAAAACTGTGTATAATCGCTGTCTTTGGTGAATGCCGGTGCGCGGTGAACTGCGAATAGCAAACCGCGAACAAAAAACGCAAGAAACGGCAAACATCAAATTGCAGCAATGCAAACGCGGGAGTAGCTCAGTTGGTAGAGCGCAACCTTGCCAAGGTTGAGGTCGCGAGTTCGAGACTCGTTTCCCGCTCCAGATAGTGATCTACAGACTTCTACTGACGTCTGTAAGTCGTTGAAAAGAGGGGCTTCGGCCCCTTTTTTCATTCCAGCGAGCGCCACGGAAATCCACCCACAGCTACCGTTTTTGAGTGACCAATTGAGGCACAAGAATACGGTTGGGACGGCTACCGGATAGTTGCTGGGGCTGAGCGGGAACCATGACGAGCATTAGGCCTAAGTCCTAACTTAGGAGCCTCGAAATGGCACTCTCTGATCTGACCGTCCGGCAGGCAAGGACCACCGGCAAGCGCTACACCCTCTCCGACAACGACTGCCTGGGCCTGATGGTCTCTGCCGCAGGCGGCAAGTCGTGGATCTTCCGTTACTACTGGCTGGGCAAGCAGAAACGCATGTCCCTGGGTGGCTATCCCGCCCTCAGCCTGCGCGAGGCCCGCGCCGAGCGCGACAAGGCTCAAGCGCTGCTCGCCAGGGGGATCGATCCCCAAATCGAACGCGACCAGCGCCGGCACGCGGCCAAGCTGGCGGGCGAATACACCTTCAAGAACGTCTTCGATGCCTGGGTCGAGCATCGCCACAAGGAACTCAAGGAAGGCCGCCAGAGCACGCTGTCGCAGATCCTGCGCATTTTCAACAAGGACGTGCTGCCTACTTTGGGCAAGATGTCGATCTACGACATTCGTCGCCCCCAACTCGTGGGCGTCGTGGCGGCAATTGAGAAGCGCAAGGCGTTCACCACCGCCGAGAAAGTCCGCACTTGGTTCAACCAGATGTTCCGCTATGCCTTGGTCATCGCCGAGGGGCTGGAAGTCAACCCGGCTGCGGACCTGGACGTGGTGGCTGAGCCCAAGCCCCCGGTGGCTCACAACCCCTACTTGCACCTGCCCGAACTGCCCGAGTTCCTTCAGAAGCTCCGGCTCTACAACCCCCGCGGCTGGCAGACCCAGCTTGGCGTCCGGCTGCTGTTCCTGACGGGGGTGCGCACCGGCGAGCTGCGGCTGGCCGAGCCTGAGCAATTCGACCTCGACCGGGGCTTGTGGATCATCCCGCCGCAGGTCGTCAAGCAGCTTCAGGACGAAATGCGCAAGGCCGGGAAGCGCCCGCAGGACGTGCCGCCCTACATCGTGCCCCTGTCCCTGCAGGCCATCGAGATCGTGCGCTATCTCCTGGGCGTGATGCGGCCGGCGCAGAAGTACCTACTGTCGCACCGCAGCGAACTCAAGAAGCGCATCAGCGAGAACACCCTCAACAAGGCCCTGCAGCTCATGGGCTACGAGGGGCGCCTGACCGGCCATGGCATCCGCGGCACCATCTCGACGGCGCTCAACGAGATCGGTTACCCCAAGATTTGGGTGGACGCGCAGCTTTCACACTCCGACCCCAACAAGGTCAGCTCGGCGTACAACCATGCCAAATACGTGGAGCCCCGCCGCCGGATGATGCAGGACTGGGCCGATCGCCTTGACCTGCTCGAACAGGGCGAAGTGGAAGCCGCGAGCGCGCACCTGACCATCCGCATCGACGGGGTTCCGGCGATGGCGGAAGTGGAGGAAGTGGCGGGCGCGGCCCCCGCAGTAGCCGAGCCTGCTGTCCCCGGCATTCCGCCCGTGGTAGCCACGCCCATCGTCGTGACGCCGAACAGCGGTGGAATCACGTTTCAGCGGCTTTCGCAGGTGCCGCCGCCCCCGGTGCATGCCCCGGAGCCGGAAGTCTCCGCGATCCAGCGCGAGCGCGAGGAAATGCTGGCCATCTACGAGTCGCCGAACAATCTGCCGGTGCCGCTGTTCGGCAAGCTGGCCGGCAAGTCCAAGGACCAGATCAACCGCGAGCTGAAGGCGGGCAAGCTGCTGTCGATCAGCCTGGGCAACCGGGGGCAGCGGGTTCCCGACTGGCAACTGGTGCCGCTCAAGCACAGGCTGGCGCAGGTGCTCATGAACCAGTGCCCGCATGCGGATTCGTGGGACCTGTACCGCATGCTGACCCAGCCACACCCCGACCTGGGTGATCGCGCTGCCATCGATGTGGTGACGCCGACCAATGTGGCTGCGATCATCCGGGTCATCACGAACTGCGAACAGCAATATGCAGAGGCGAGTGATACGGTCGCGCCCCCGGCGCCGATCTCCGACGATGTATGGCAGAGCATTCGTCGGCTGGTGGATAGTACGCAAGCCGTTCAAGCAGAGCTGACGCCTTGAATTTTGAAATCTCTTCGCGCACGGAGAGCGCGAGGAGAAATTCAGCGATCGACCTCGCTTCGGCTGTCGAAAGCCCGTCGCGCGGCTTCGACGTTGCTCTGGTGCTCGGCCACCCATTCACCCAAGATCTGAAAAGGGGTGCGTAGCGAATGCCCCATCGAGGTCAGCTCGTACTCCACCCGTGGCGGGACGGTCGGATAGACCGTTCGCGTCACCAGGCCGTCACGCTCCAAGTGCCGCAGCGTCAGGGTCAACATGCGCTGCGAAATACCGCTGGTCATGCGCCGGATCTCGTTGAACCGGCGCGGCCCGTCGGCCAGTTGCATGATGGTCAGCACACTCCATTTGTCGCCGATGCGCGAGAGCGTTTCGAGCACGGCCTTGCAGCAGTTGGAGTAGTTCACTGCGGGTGTCTCGGTCACAGCAGGGGTATCTGGTATCACGGATGTGCCTTCTTGTGTGGTTCTCAATTCGTCCTTAGTATCAAATTTACACCACCAAACGAAGAGGTACTACCCTTGAAACTGCTCCATCTCGATTCCAGCATCCTTGGCCAGAACTCGGTCAGCCGCCAGTTGTCCGCCGATGTGGTCAAGCACATCACCACCAACGACCCGACGGTCAGCGTCCAGTACCGCGACCTGGCGGCCGACCCCATCCCGCATCTGTCTGGCGCCTACCTGGCCGCAGCCCGCGGCGCGGCGGGCGAGCATGACGGCGCCTTGCAGCACGATCTTGCCCTGAGCAGCGACGTGCTGGAGGAATTCCTGGCCGCCGATATCGTGGTCGTGGGCGTCGCGCTCTACAACTTCACCATCTCCAGCCAGCTCAAGGCCTGGGTCGACCGGATCGCGGTCGCTGGCAAGACCTTCCGCTACACCGAAGCGGGATCGGTCGGCCTGGCCGGTGATAAGAAGGTCGTGTTGGCCGTCGCGCGTGGCGGCTTCTACAGCCCGGGCTCGCCGGCCGCCGCAGTAGAGCATGCCGAGACTTACATGCGAGCGATCTTCGGCTTTGTAGGCGTCACAGACCTGCAGACTGTCATCGCCGAGGGCCTGAACATCGGGCCGGAACAGCGTACCAATGCCCTGGACGCTGCGGCCGAGCAGATCGCGTCACTCACCATCTAAGCCGGAGGCAACGTGGTCAAGTCTCGTGACGTGCGGCGTGTGGAGACGCCGGCAACCAACCATATCGGGCCAGACCGCCAGGCCCGGGTGCTTGTGGCACCTGGGCAGTGGGAGGAGAACGACCCGTTTCTGCTCCTCATGGAGGACTGGTATGCACGGGGGGCCTTCGAAAATCACCCGCACCGAGGAATCGAGACGGTGACCTACATGCTGGAGGGTTCCAATTCCCATTACGACAACCACGGCCATCAAGGTGTCATTGGCCCAGGCGAGGCACTGTGGATGACGGCAGGTCGGGGCCTGATCCACAACGAAGTCCCGGTGGATGAGCGCCCCGTGCACACCTTGCAATTGTGGGTCAATCTGCCCCGCTTGACGAAGATGGTGAAGGCGAGCGTGCAGGAGTTACGTGCGGATCGTGTACCGACACGGGAGCTTTCCCGCGGCGAAGCGCGGGTGTTTTCGGGTGCGTCCGGTGAGGTGCGGGCCGACACCCGCAACCATGCCTCCGTCACCATGGTCGAAGTACGGCTGCAGCCGAATGCGAACTTCCAGCAGGACCTGCCACCGGATTACAACGGGTTTGTGGTGATCCTGGAGGGCGCTGGCGTCATCGGGGCCAGCGCGACGCAGGTACGTGCCGGACAGGTGGCCTGGCTAAGCCACGAGGACGAAGCAAGCTCCGTCGCGTTCGCCACCCTAGAGGAGCCGATGCGGGCGATCCTCTTTGCCGGGCGGCCCCTGCGGGAGCACGTGGTAGCGCACGGCCCATTCGTGATGAACAGCGAAGCGGAGATCCAGGCGGCTTTTGCGGATTTCCGCCGGCAGGGCGCGCATTTCGGACTTGATTGATGGCGTCGCACAAATGAGGCGGCCTGAACGGTGTGCAGGTGGGTCTGCAATCAGCAGTCATGCGGTCAGGCGTGGTGCGGGTGAATCCATCCAGAAAGCTCGTGCCGCCGGTGTTGAGGCCGGAAGTCAACTGGACGGTTTGCGGCACGTTCGCCGCCCACGCCGGCATGGCGGCGAGCCCAAGCAAGAGGGCGAACGCGACACGATGGCGGCGTGGCGATGGGGCTGCAACGACGAACGCGGATTGCACGGCAGATTCTCCTGAACAGGACGGAACGACCGAACGCCGGGAGAAATCAGAACGACGTGATGACGCTGTGCGCGATCTTGCCGCCCTTGAGTTCTCATATGCCTCGTTTGAGGGAGGTTATCTGCACCCATGGTGCTCCACCCGCATCTGAGCTGGTGCGGCGAAGCCGGGAACCATCTCGACGACACTCAATGAGATCGTTATGCCAAGATTTGGTGGGCGTGACAGCTTCCGCGCTCCGACCCCAACAAAGTGGGTTCTGCCTACAACCGCGTCAGGTACGGTGAGCCGCGCGCCGGATGGTGTAGGGCTGGGCCCGATCGTCTCGACCACCTCGAACAACAGGGCCAGATCGAAGCTGAGAGCGTGCACCTGGCCATTAGTATCGTCGGGGCTCCGGCGATATCGGAAGTGGAAGAAGCGGTGGACGCAGCCGCTGCGGTGGCCGTGTCCCTCGCCTAGGGCATCCCGCGACTGGCAGCGGGTTCCACTCAAGCACAAGCTGGCACAGGTGCTCATGAACCAGTGCCTGCACGCGGATTCTTGGGACTTGTACCGCACGCTGATCAAACCTCACCCTGACCTGGGGGATCGCGCAGTCATTGACGCGGTCACGCGGGCAAACATGCCTGCGATCATCCTGGTCCTCATTGGCGACTACCTGCGCCACGCGGCTGTGCCCGACGTCGTTATGCCGCGGTCCATTTCTGAAGCTGTGCGGCGGAGCATTCGCCTGCTTGTAGATCGCGCAGCGGTGCTTGAGGCGGTCTAATCTTCGCGTTCCAACCTATGGCTGGGGTGAGAATCACCTCGCCATAGTGGTATCACTACGGTGAGCCTGCCTTGGCAACTTGCAACGCCCTGCGTTCAAACCGATCAGTGGCCTCAACTTGCACGTGGGGCCGCTGTAGATATGTCACGACCTCGTAAGGGCCGTCGGCGAGTGGCCGCATGCTGAGACCCCACCCATGAGCACGCACGATGCGCGAATGCGCGGCTATCCCGACCCCGTAACCAGCCGCGACCCATAGCGCCATCATCTCAAAGGAAGTCACTCGCTGGACGTTCTGCTGGTCAAGAGGCATGAGAGCTACCAACTGCTCATCCAAGAGAGGGCAAACCTCCTCTTGCCAACGATAGACTGGATAGTCCTTGAGGTCGGAGAGAGTGAGCTTCCCCCGTTCGAGCAAGCGAAATCGCGGCGGCAAGGCGACGGCCATGATCTCCGTCCATAACGGCTGCGTTCTGAGGTCCGGGTCGCCGAACACCTGAAGCGACACTCCGGCATCGTAGCGTCCTTCACGAAGGCCAGCCCGCAATTCTTCACCCGTGACCTCGAAAAACGTGACAGCGACCTCCGGCGCTTCCGCGCGATGCAGCGCGAGAAGCGCTGAAAGCTGCGAGGAAGAAACACCCGGCGTTACCGCAAGCCTGAGACAGAAGGGGTGACTGGTGACGTTGTGCATGGAAGCCCCGCAGAAGCGACAAAAACGGGTCAAGGGCAAGCCAACATGATAGTAAAGAGAGAACTTTAACGTCTAGAACTTTAACGTGGTTAATTTCGGTGGATTGTTCGACGCTTCTGCTAATGCAGAAGACGACTATTCAGCCAGGGCGCCCCTCTGGAACATCCACGTATGAATCCAAACCAGCGTTGGCCTTCGGACAGGCCGTGCGAGCTGCTCGCGTCGCTCAAGGGGTTGCCCAAGACGAGTTCGCAGCTCGGGCAGGAATAGCGCGTTCTCACATGGGCAAGATCGAACGCGGGCAACATGTGCCCACGCTTCCGCTCATCCTCAAAATCGCCGCAGCGCTCCAGATAAGCGCAGCGGAACTGATGGCAGCAACTGAACGCAATCTTCGTGCCGATATCGATTCATGAGCCATCGCTGGGTCAAACCATACTCACCCCTCAGCCTGTGAGCGCAAGCGCGTGACAAACCGATCCAAGGGTGGCGATAGGATCGTACTTTGAGGCCGAAGCAGATAGGTCGTGATGACGGCTTCCTCCAAAGCCAAGGGGCGACCGACGACATCAGGACGTTGATTAACTGCCATTCTGGCCGCTGTGGTGAAGCCGACGCCGTAGCCGGCCCCAACCAAGGTAAGCATCATGTGCAGTGAAGCCACGTGCGCAACCACATTCGGCTCTCGCTCCATAGGCCGAAGAACACGAGCCAGTTCGCGGCAATAGCCTTCGCATACCTGGGGGTCGCAAAAAACCAGCGGATGGCTCGCAAGTTCCTGTAACGGCACTTCCTTGTGGGCAAGTAGCGGATGGCGAATGGGAACGGCCACGACCAAGGGGTCTTGCCAGATCGGTTCGGCAATGACGTCGTCGCCCACGTCGCCTGTGTGAGCGAAGCCGATCAGAAAGTCGCCCGATCGTAGCCCTCGCAATTGTTCGGCAAGCGGAACCTCCGAAAGACGTATCTCGATCTCCGGCTCTTCCTCCCGGCAACGGGCCAGAAACGCCGACAGACGAGGATCGATTGCGCCATCGGAGATCGCAACCCGCAGGCAACCGCGTAGACCTGCTGCGATGGCACTTACGTTTTCTCGCGCGTGCTCCAGGACCGTAAATAACCTACGAATGTCCCGCAAGAAAACGGTACCGGCTGGAGTTAGGACTGTTCCTCGTCGATTCCGATCAAAGAGAATCACGCCCAGTTCCTCCTCCAACTCCTTGATGGCTCGCGACAACGGTGGTTGCTCAATATGCAGGCGCTCAGCGGCCCGGCTGAAGTGCAATTCCTCAGCCAAGGCGACAAAGCAGCGTAAGTGCCTGAGTTCCATCGGTGCTCCCGGCATTGCTTTTGTCGCGTCCCTTGGCACCGTTTCGGCAGCTACTTGGCTGCGGCATCCGTTCCCTAGTGTGGAGCTTCTTTGCGTTCTGCAGCAGGTGATACCGGGACGCGACGACTATGTGTCTTCATACAAAAGGGCTGCAGAACTACGGTCTTGCCTCAACGCACCCTGTTCCGGTGCGCGCCGTGCATGCGTTTGCGGTGCTCCGAGCGGCATTGCGGTCGCCACGTTGGCCGGGCCGCAATGCCGTGGTCACCTGTCAATCACTTGCGGGAGCTAATTGCCAGACACCGGCAGCCCGCTCCCAGGCCTTGATCTCTGGCACATCCTCCTGTTGGCCGGTGGTTCTTGTCGAAAGCAGATCGACGAATTCTTCAAGATGGTTGTCGGCCGAATGCGTCGAGCCACCGCTGACCATTCCCTCGACGTACTGATCTCTCGTACTACTGAAGGTCAACCCATATTGCGGTGCCATCTGCGAAACCTCTTCCGGCGTGAGTCCGATTTGCGCTTGGAAGAAGTTTTCGATGCCGGCGGGCGCCCATACTGCGTACATCCGAGCTTGAGTCAGGCCTTGGTTTCCGAACGTGTGCACGTGATAGCGCGGCAGATAAATCAGTGTGCCAGGTCCGGCGACCTCGGTGTGGAGCACATCCTTGGGCGAGTTGATGCCCGGAACATCGTCAATATCGGGATGGTGCTTTTCCCCCATTGCAACAAGAACGGCACCTTCTGCGATGTACAGCCATTCGTTCTCGTAATGATGGATATGGGGAAATGGACCGGGCCCTGCCTCGAATGTGATCTCGGCCAAGGCGTACCTCTGTCCGGTAGTGGCTCCTACCTTGTGGAAGGTAAAGATTTCGCCGCCTGGTCCTTCCAGCACCAGCGGGTTCCTGTCCGGCTTGATGTGGAAAATCTTCAACAGGTCGTAAGGACTGTCCTGATGCTTGTGCTTGGGTCTGCGAGAACGATTGAATGCATAGTTCTTCATCGTCAACTCCTTAGTCTTTCCTTGCATGCGGTGTCTGCGGCGAAACTCGGTGGAACAACGTGAGCCAGGCCGTTATTCGCCTCCTTGGTGTCGATCTATCCAGTCGCTTTCTTGTCGATTCACCTCCCTGTCGGTCTTAACCAAAGATATTGATGAAGTTTCCGTCCATCGTCGCCGAGGTCCTTCTGCGCGGCAGCGAGGCGCTGAGGATCTTGGCCTGTGATATGAGGGCACGCGCGCCCTCGCTGCGAAACAGGTGGACGGAAGCCAGGCCGATGCCTGTGGTTCCGCCGGTGATCAAGACGGTCTTGTCTTTCAAACGGCTCATGTTTATCTCCCTTTGGGAGAGTGCCGCGCTTGCACTCGCTCGGCCAGCCACCAGATGCCGAGGCCGGCCAACGCGGTCGCTGCGCCCACGGGGCCGATGACGCTCCAGCTCGCGCCTGCCGCCACCGCCATTCCGCCTAGCCACGGGCCCAGCGCATTGGCGAAATTGAACGCCGAGTGGTTGCATGCCGCGGCCAAGGTTTGCGCTTTGCCGGCCACGTCCATCAGATGCAACTGCAGCGCCGGCGACATCGCCATCATCGTGCCGACCAGCGCCGCCGCCGGCAGCACTAGCCAAGGCGAATGCGCAGCCCAGCCGAACGCCAGCAGCACCAGCAGCGACCAACCGAGGATGATCGCGATGGCGCGCAAACCGAACTTGTCGAACAGCCAGCCGCCGGCCTGCGCGCCGATAAAGGCGCCGACGCCGAACGCGACCATGCCGAACGGAATCCAGCGTTTGGACAACCCGGCCACCTCGGTCATCGCCGGCGCCAGGTAACTGAAGACGCAGAACATACCGGCGAAGCCGATTGCGCCGATTGCCAGCGCCAGCCACACCGGAGCACGGTTGAACGCCTTCAGTTCCGCCAGCGGCCGCGCCGGGTGCTCGCTGCGGTCGTCCGGCAACAACCAAGCGATCAACGCCATGGTCAGCACCAGCACCAGCGCGACGAACCAGAATGCCAGCCGCCAGCTCAGAGCCTGGCCGAGCCAGGTCGCCAGCGGGTTGCCGAGCAACAAGGCCACGGTCAGCCCGGAAAACACCTGCCCGACCACCTTGCCGCGATTCTGCGTGGGGGTGATCGCCGCCGCCGCCAGCGCCGCCACGCCGAAGAATGCGCCATGCGGCAGGCCGACAACGAAACGCGCCACGACCATGCTGTAGTAGCCCGGCGCTAATGCGGTGGCGACGCTGCCGGCCACGTACAGCGCCAGTAACGCCAGCAACATCGGCTTGCGCCGCAACCGCGCGCAGGTGATCGCCAGCAGCGGCGCGCCGACCACCACGCCCAACGCATAGGCGCTGATGATGTGGCCGACCTGCTGCTCGCTGATCGCCAGCCCGGCGGTCAGGCTCGGCAGTAGCCCGATCGGCGCGAACTCGCTGGTGCCGATCGCGAAAAAGCCCAAGGCCAGCGCAAGTAGCACCAGGGTGTAATGGCCGCGGCTGAGCGCGGGCCTGGCGACGGCGGGCGAAGCAGTCATCGATCATCCTCGGATTTCGGCGGAAAGGCCGTAGCGGGTTTATGAAACATCCGGGTTAGCTCAACCAAAGATGTTGATGAAGTTCCCATCCATATCCCGGATCAATGTCGAGGCGATGCCGGCGGTGATAACCTGCTCCTTCCAAACGAGCGTGACACCCTTGCGTTCCAGTTCCTGGGTGACTTGCGCCAGGTCGTCGCTTCGCAGGACGATGGCCTTGAAGCCAGCGCTTTCCAGATGGTGCGGAGGCTCGACGAGTGATGACGGACGGGGTGCTTTCCCTGTGCTGATCAGCTCGATCAACATGCCCTTGCCCTCCAGGAAGGCGAAGTGGGCTCCTACGATGGCGAACTCGCCTGAGCGAACCTCACGGAAGCCTAGGACGTCGCGATACCACGCGATGGCCTGATCGAGGTTGGACACGGAAATGGCGATGTTCTCGAAGCGCAGCTTGTCGATGGCCGATGTGGTCGTGTCGCTCATGGGATCACCTGCGTCCAGCCGCCATCAGCGACAAACTCACCACCAGTGAAATAGGACGACTCTGCAGACGCCAGGAACAGCGCTGCGTTGGCAATTTCCTCGGGCGTGCCGAACCGTCCCAGTGGGATGTGCGTGGCCATCTGAGCCGCGCGCTCGTCCAACTGCTGCGCACTCATCCCGAGCTTGTCGTACAGCGGCGTCGTGACGGGGCCGGGACTGATCGCGTTGACCCGTATGCCGCGTTCGGCCAGCTCACCGGCCAGCACACGCACCAGCGAGCGTGCCGCAGCCTTCGAGGAGGCGTAGGCCAGCGTGCCGGGCATGCCCAGGCGAGCATTGATGGACGTGTTCACGACGATGCTGGAACCCTTTCCCAGCAGGGGGAGCAGTTGCTGCACGGTGAACACCACGCCCTTGACGTTGATTGCGTGGATTTCATCGAACAGGTCCTCGGTCATCTCCTCCAATGGAGCGAACTTGGCGATGCCGGCATTGATGAACAGCACATCCAGGTGGTCGACGTGCTGCTTCACCTGTGCCGCTAGTTGCGGCAGCTCTGCGATCCTGGAGGCATCGGAGCGGATGGCAACCACATCGTCGCCGAGGTCCTTCTGCGCGGCCGCTAGGCGCTGAGCGTCCTGGCCTGTAATGAGGACGCGCGCGCCCTCGTTACGAAACAGGTGGGCGGAAGCCAGGCCGATGCCCGTGGTTCCGCCGGTGATCAAGGCGATCTTGTCTTTCAAACGGCTCATGTTTATCTACCTTTGGGGAAGTGAAGTGGCGACGCATCCCTGCGTCGTCACAAGGGTGTGTCGGGTCGCGTTTCAGGCAGCTTTGCCCTTGGCCAGTTGCAGGGTCACTTCAGCCACACGCTGACCGAGGTGCCGGGCCGTTGCCAGATCGGCCTCGGGAGGCGCCACATCGGACCCTTGGTCGGCGTTGGACTGGGCGCCGGCGCCGAGCCAGATTGACCTGCCCCCTTTTGCCGTGCCATTCATAACGAGGAAGTCCGGGGTTGCAAGATTAGTTGATCTCGATGGTGGTTGAGCTGGTTTGAGCTGCATCGCCCGCGCGCTGGCG
>NZ_JBICCO010000030.1:0-67494 GCF_043119405.1 Achromobacter sp. 413638 | reverse complement strand
GGCCTGCAGCCATGCCCCGCACTCTGCCGATCCACCTCGCCTGGATGTACCGGCCCATTTCTCAAATGAAGAGGGAGGTGAAGGCATCTTGGACAAATCGTCCCGCCGTACTCTTCCCGTCGATTGGTGGACGGCCTACGGCGATCCGCACCTCAATGCCTTGGTCCGGGCGGCGCTGGAGCGCAATACCGAACTGACGATTGCGCGAGCGCGCGTGGACGAGGCATCGGCCGCCACGCGGCGAGCACGGGCCTCCCTGCTCCCCTCGTTGTCCGCGGGCACGCAGGCAACTCGAGGACGCGACTATTCAGAGAACGTTGCAATCGGCAATGATGGCCGCGCCACGTTGTCCGCATCGTGGGAGGCAGACCTGTCGGGACGGCTTTCGCAGGCAGCAGAAGGTGCGCGCCTGGATGCGGTGGCAGCCGAACAAGCGTGGGTTGCCACGCGGTGGCAGGTCGCGTTTGAAACAGTGTCGGCGGCTGTGCAGCAGCGCCAAGCCAGTGAGCTCGAAGCGCTAGCCGCGGCGCGGCTGGCATCCGCAGAACGACTCGTCTTGCTGATGCAACGGAAGTTCGAGGCCGGACAAGCTACCGGCTTCGACATCGAGCGTACCCGCGCCGGCGTCGTCGCACTGCGCGTGGAGCAAGAGCAACTGCGGCGTGCGCGCGGCGAGGCGACGCATGCACTCGATGTACTAGTGGGACAAACGCCCGGAGCGCCTGCAGCTTCCCCAACTCTTGCGTCGCTCGCCGTCCCGGACTGGACACCGACACGCATACCTGCGGACCTGCTGAGTGAGCGGCCCGACGTGCGCGCCGCCGAAGCGAAGTTCGCCGCCGAAACCGCGCGCTGGAACGCAGCCGAAGGCGAACGCTTCCCCAGGCTGGTGTTGGACCTGAGCGGCGGACGGCAGCGCGTAGAGAGTGTGGGAACCCGCATCACTGGAAACATTTTTTCACTTGGGGCCGGGGTGTCGTTGCCGATCTTCGATGGTGGCGCGATCCGTGCCGGCATCGAGACCGGAGAGGCGCGCAGCCGAGCTGCCCGTGCGGAGTTCGAGCGCACTTTGTTGAGTGCTTTGCAGGACGTAGAGAACGCATATCTCGGTTGGCATACGCAGCACGCAGCACTGGAGCATCAGGCCGAGGGTGTCGCAGTCGCGGAGCGTCAGCTCGATCGCAGCCGACGTCTGTTCGAGGCGGGACAAGTGGACGCCACGGTGGTGGCCGAGGCTGAGGCCGGGGTGCTGTCAGCGCAGGCTTCGCTGATCCGCACGCGGGCCGAGACAGCCATGCAATGGGGCGTCCTGGCAAAAGCATTATCCGGCTCTCCTGTTTGATCGCAGAAACATGCTGGAGCAGCTTGCGAAGGCTAGCTAAATAGCGTGACGCAAGGCGAAGGTGGTGAGGCCTGAGTGATGAGGAATGCGAACATGGAAATTCGACACCTGCGCTACTTTCTGGCGGTGGCAGAGGAGCTGCACTTTGCCCGAGCCGCAGAGCGCCTCCACATAGAGACATCGCCGCTGTCGCGCGCCATCAAGGAACTTGAGGAAGAGTTGGGCGTAGCGCTATTTGCGAGAACCACTCGGAGCACCCGCTTGACTCGTGCGGGCAGGCTCTTCTTTGAGAGCGTGCCGCGTGTCTTCGCAGCTTTGCAGCAGGCGCGCGACAGTGTGAACGCCGCAGCCAATGGCTTTCATTGCCAGCTCCGTATTGCATTGTCTGATGGAATCACGCCATCGCGCCTGCCTGCGTTGTTGGCGCTCTGCCGGCAGGAAGAGCCGGAAGTGGAAGTTCGCTTCTTCGAGGTGCCTTTGGCACAGCAAATCAAGGGATTGTGTGGCGAACTGTACGATCTCGGCTTCGCTCAATCGGATGAAGTCGGCGAAGGCATCATCGCCGTGCCGGTGTGGAGTGACCCTCTGATGGTAGCTGTGCCCGCACGGCACCCCTTGCTATCCCACAAACAGATTCCCCTAGAAGAGCTGTTGCGGTATCCGCTGGTGCTCTGCGACGCGGTGGCGTGTGAGGGCCATGCTCGGCAAGTTGAACGGGTGCTACGTCGCGTGGACATAGAGCCACTGATTGCCGAACGCGTGACTTCCAGCGATCTAATGATGGTCCTGGTTTCGGCGGGACTTGCACTAGGCCTCACAGGAGGCGCGCATATCACAGCCAGCAGGGAACAGGGGGTGGTCGCACGGCCGCTGACTGGACGTTCGCCAATGCTCACGACCTATCTACTACGGCCGGCCAGCGAGCCGTCAGAAATGCTGACTCGCTTCATGGAACGCGTTCATTCGATCAAATCTCCAGATGCCAAAGGTCGGCGGTAAACCATCACACAATCTCCCAAAGAAAATTAACCATGAAGAAGATTGCTCTCATATTGCTTTCCTCGACATTGGCAGCCTGCAGCCCATCTGGGAAACCAGATAAAGCCAACCTTCCGACAGTCGATGAATTAGCGCTCAATCCTGAGCGTCTGAAAGAGTTGCGCAAGCAATGCAAGTTGGATCGACCAATGCTGGGCGACCAACTATGTAACCGGGTTGCCGAGGCTACGCGAAAGCGCTTTTACGAAGATGGCGATGTGCCCCACACCACGCCTAAAGAGCCGCCGAAGTTCTAAGCTGGTGGTCATGCCGGAGTATGTATGCCGGATATGAAAAATTTGAAGGAGAATCGCAATGGGTTGGATCTATCTTGTTTTGGCTGGATTGTTTGAAATCGGATGGCCGGTCGGGCTGAAAATGGCGCAAGAGCCAACATCGCGTTGGAGTGGGGTCGCAGTAGCCGTCTCTTTCATGACAATTAGCGGCGCCTTCCTATGGCTTGCTCAGCGTCAGATACCGATTGGGACTGCTTATGCGGTGTGGACGGGTATCGGAGCGGCGGGAACTTTCTTAGTCGGAATTCATTTCTATGGCGACCCAACCTCCCTGATGCGATACCTTGGCGTGGCGTTGATCATCCTGGGCGTTATCACGCTCAAGTTATCGAGTTGATCGCTAGCTCCATTGGTAGCGTAGTCGCTAGGCGACCCAGCTCCCAGAGTGGATCGGGCGCTGGGAACTCGTACGGTCACCTCCTCTCTCTAGTCGCTATGTGACGAGCTTGCCGGCGCCTCGGGAGAGTTCGAGCCAGTGCGCGTAAGGCGGTGGGAGCACCCATTCCGGGTGGCTCCACCTTCAGTGCCTGCGCCAAGGTGACCTGAGTACGAACTTTGTAGCCAGTCAGGCAGTGAGTTCGGAGGGGATGCTATCGGATTGGATCCAGTTGCGCCGGATCGTCGCCGGCGGTTTGTAAGCATGCGCGCTATGCGGCCGCTGCTCGTTGTAGAACTGTCGCCAACGTTCGATCAGCACCTTCGCTTCGGTCCGACTGCGGAACCATTCGCGGTTGAGCAGTTCGTCGCCCATCGTTGCCTGCGAAGTCAGGACCAGCAGAATCCTGAGGGGAGTTCTCATCATGGTTTTCTCCGTTCAGACGCTTGGGATCAAGCGGCCGGAGACCACTACGCCTGCTTGGCTTTGCGCGCTGCCTCGACCAAGCTGTCGAGCCAGTCCTGATGGCCGTTGATCATCGGGTTGGGTTTGGCGTTGTGCAGCTCCTCGGCCGGTTTGCCCTTCTGAGTTTCCTGCGTGAGGATGCGCACGCGCCTGCCGTCCAGGTTCTCAACCAGCCAGGCGTGATGCACATCCAGGCGCGTATCTGTGCCTTCCTCGCCGGACCAGCCGTGCCAGGCCACGCGGCCGGGTTGCCCATCCGCAGGTGGCACGTATTCGTTGCACTGCCCCTCTACCGGGAAGCCGAAGGTCTCGAAGTAAAACCGATCGCCGTCGGCCAGTACCGGGCCTTTGCCGTCATGAAAGCACACGTTAGCCGAGTTGGCGTAGTAGCTTGGCCACAGCGATGGTGTGACGAGTAGAGGCCATACGTCGGCCGCGCTCAAGCCGGCGGCGATGATCTCATTGGAGGCGAAATTCTCAGTAAAGCCCGGCGTGTAGCCTTCGGGCCAGAGGATGGCGTTCTGTTGCTTGCTCATATCGAAGCTCCTTCACAAAATGTCGATGACGCAACAGGGGTGGCTGCGTCATTCAAGTGGTCATGGAGCAAATCATGAGCCTCCATCTGCAATAAGTGAAATCCTAAGTTTCTATTTTTGATATCATAAAATATGATATCAAGGCCTAGGTTCTGCCATCCACCGACTAGGCTATCTCGCAGCGGCGCTACGAAAGGGCGCGTCTCCAATTGAGCCGACTGATTGCTTATTTGTAGTGCGAGGTAGAGTTGTGCTGAGCATGACGATAGGAGCGATCTTGCCTACTTGTTGTTAGCACAGGAAGTGAACAGCAGTGCTCGTATCCAGCGATGTGCTGGATCGTGATGGGTGCGTTCGTGCCAAGCAGCCGTCTTGGTGAACCCCGGTATCTTCACCGGCGGCAGGGAGATAGCCAGCTTGTCCATACCGGCGACCAAGCGGCTCGGCAAGATCGCAACCATGTCACTGGCACGCAGGATGTCTGGCAAGATCAGAAAGCTCTTGACCGACAGTGTGACGCTGCGTCGTTTGCCCAACTGTTCTAGCGCATCGTCGGTGACGCCGCGGAAACCTCCACCATCGTAGGAAACAAGCGCATGGTCGAGAGCACAGAACTGTTTAACGGTCAGCTTGCGCCCCATAGCCGCAGGATGGTCTTCCCGCAGGACACACACATAGTGTTCCTTGAACAGCTCTCGGGCATGCAGATTTGGCGGAGTGATCTCTGGCGTCAGGAGGGCTAAATCGATCTGACCGCGCTCAAGCTGGTTCTGTAGCTGCCCGCTCTCGACTGGCACTAATGAGACTCGTACACGCGGTGCGTGCCGTTTAAGTGCCGATAGAAATGGGACAGCAACGGCACGCAGCGCATAGTCCGTCGCGGCGATGGAGAAGGTCAGTTGTGCGGTGGCCGGATTGAAGGAAGGTGGCTGGAGCAGCGCGTCGATTTCGGCGAGCACCTGCTTGACAGGCATCCCTAGATCCAGCGCCCGCTGCGTTGGAACGATACCCCGCTGCGAGCGCGCGAAAAGCGGGTCACCGAAGCTCTCGCGCAACCGCGTCAGCATGCCACTCAAGGCCGGCTGGGTTAGTCCCAGACGGGCCGCCGCCCGTGTCACATTGCGTTCGTCTAACAATGCGTCCAGCGCCTTGAGCAAGTTGAGATCCATACTCTTGATATTTTTCATTTTTATTCCAATCTTAAATATCATCGTTTTTCATGATATCTAAATATTGCCTATGAGTGGAAGCAAGGCCCATTGACGGCTTTTTTTGGGTAACTTGCTTGGAACTCTGTATGCGCCGCAGTGCGCTTTCGCTTGCGGCGCTTTTCTTTGACTCGCCACCGCGCTCATTCTTTCTTTTCCCTCGACCATTGTGCTGCGAACGGTCTTTGACCGGCACTAGCCCAGAACCGATCCTGACGCCTGCGACACCCCCTGTGCAACGCTTTCAATGAGACACCAGCGCAGGAGAAATCGGAGGACAGGTCATGCAAGGGACGAACGTTCTGTTCGGCCAGATCGCTGTGGTAATCGGCATCGTGATCGCCGGCGTCTGGGGCGCCACACAATGGACAGCAGCGACCCTTGGCTATCAAGTACGCCTCGGATCGCCCTGGTTCGATCTTCTAGGTGTACCGGTTTATCACCCGTGGCGCTTGTTCGAATGGTGGTTCTTCTTTGATGCCTACGCGCCGCACGTCTTCGACACAGGCGGTGCGATTGCGGGTGGTAGCGGTTTGTTCGCTTTACTCGTCGCCATCGCCATGTCGGTATGGCGTTCTCGGCAGTCGCGGCTGGTTACGACTTATGGTTCGGCACGCTGGGCCGATGCCGTCGACATCCGCAAAGCTGGACTGACCCTCCCGGCGGGCGTCTTCCTCGGCCAACACGACGACCAATACCTCCGACATGAGGGGCCGGAACATGTCCTGAGCTTCGCACCCACGCGCTCGGGCAAGGGCGTGGGCTTGGTGGTGCCTACGTTGCTTTCGTGGCCGGCGTCCGCCGTCATTCACGACATTAAGGGAGAGAACTGGAAGATCACGGCGGGCTGGCGTTCGCGCTTTTCGCACTGCCTGCTTTTCAACCCCACCGATAGGCAGTCGGCCGCCTACAACCCGCTGCTTGAAGTCCGGCGCGGCGCACATGAAGTGCGCGACGTGCAGAACATCGCCGACATTCTGGTTGACCCTGAAGGTGCGTTAGAGAAGCGCAATCATTGGGAGAAGACCAGCCACGCGCTACTGGTCGGTGCAATCTTGCATGTTCTGTACGCAGGCGAGGACAAGACGCTGCGCGGCGTCGCCAACTTCCTCAGCGACCCGGCGTGTCCGTTCGAGCTGACGCTGCACCGGATGATGACGACGAAGCACCTGGGCGATGCGCCTCACCCGGTTGTCGCATCCGCTGCCCGCGAAGTGCTCAACAAGTCGGACAACGAGCGATCGGGCGTGCTCTCCACCGCCATGTCGTTTCTCGGCCTGTACCGCGACCCGACCGTGGCCGAAGTCACATCGCGCTGCGATTGGCGCATCGCCGACCTGATTTCCGCCGAGCACCCGGTATCGCTCTATCTGGTGGTGCCGCCCTCCGACATAAGCCGCACCAAGCCGCTGATCCGGCTCATCTTGAACCAGATCGGGCGGCGGCTGACCGAATCGCTCGACGGCAGCGATGGCATCGCGCGCCGGCACAAGCTGCTGCTGATGCTGGACGAGTTTCCGGCGCTGGGTCGCCTCGATTTTTTCGAGTCCGCGCTTGCCTTCATGGCCGGCTACGGCATCCGCAGCTTTCTCATCGCTCAAAGCCTGAACCAGATCGACAAGGCGTATGGGCAGAACCATTCCATCCTCGACAACTGCCATGTCCGGGTGACTTTCGCCACCAACGACGAAAGGACGGCGAAAAGGATTTCCGAAACCCTCGGCACCGCCACCGAGCTTCGCGCGCAGCGCAACTACGCGGGCCACCGCCTCGCTCCGTGGCTGGGGCACCTGATGGTGTCGCGTCAGGAAACTGCACGTCCGCTGCTGACGCCCGGCGAGGTGATGCAGCTTCCACCTGAGGACGCCGTAGTCATGGTGTCCAGCGTTGCCCCGATCCGCGCGAAGAAGCTGCGTTACTACGTCGACGCCAATTTCAAGGATCGCGTCCTGCCACCGCCCGTGCTCGCAGTCGGGAGGTACGCCGACGCGCCGCCAGCCCGCCCCGACGACTGGAGCGGCTTGGCGATCCCGGCCGTACCTACGGCGCCGACCTCGGTATCCGCCGATGGTCCGGGCGGCACCGATGACGGCGGCCCGCGCCGCCAGCTCGAACTCTCCGAAACCGTCGCCTACGAGCCCGAGTTGGACGCGTGTGCGAACGACCTGGAGCTGCTCGATGACGACGACCTGGCGCTCCCGCTTCCCGGCCAGCTCGACCCGGCCATGCAGCGCACGGCCCGGCTGGCTTCTCTCGACCCCAACGACGGAATCGACCTATGAGCCAATACCGCCTCAATCTTTTCATCCAGCCCGAGCACGCCAAGCGCCTGGATGAACTTGCCGCCAAGAAAGGCGTGTCCAAGTCCTCCATCGTCGCAGCGGCCTTGGCGTCCTGGCTGTCACCCGATGCGGGCGACCAGCGTGAGGCCGCCATTGCCAAGCGGCTGGATCGACTGTCGCGGCAGACCGAACGCATGGAGCGCGACCAGAACATCCAGATCGAAACGCTGGCGCTGTTCATCCGCTATTTCTTGACCATCAGCACGCCGGTGCCAGAAGCCCACAAGGACGCGGCCCGCGCCCAGGGCAAAGCGCGCTTCGAGCAGTTCGTCGAGCAGTTGGGTCGCCACCTGCTGCGTGGCCGCAGTCTGGTGCGCGACGTGGTGGAGGAACTGCACCCCGATCCGATGCGGATGGATGACGCAGCAGCGATGGCGTCCGCCGATGAGCGAGCTGCAGAGCGTGCGTCATGAGTGCCGTTCCGCAGATTCCGCCTGAATCTCGCTCATCCGCCGCGGCGTCCCAGGATCGCCGCATCCAGATGCTGCGCACGGCGATGGGGCCGCTGATCGCCGCTGCGCTCGAAGATCCGGATGTTGTGGAAATCATGCTCAACCCCGATCGCACCCTGTGGGTGGATCGGCTGTCGTCGGGTCGCTCGCCGCTGGGCGTGGAGATGCCCGAGGCCGATGGTGAACGCATCATCCGCCTGGTCGCCGCGCATGTCGGCGCGGAGGTGCATCGCGGCCAGCCGCTCTTGACCGCCGAGTTGCCGGAAACCGGCGAGCGTTTCGAGGGCATCCTGCCTCCGGCCGCCCCGGGGCCAGCCTTCGCGCTACGCAAGCGGGCCGTGAGCATCATCGGCCTGGATCGCTACGTGGCCGACGGCATCCTGACCGCCGGGCAGGCCGAGTTCCTGCGCCGCGCCGTGCGCGAGCGGCAGAACATCCTGATCGCCGGCGGCACCAGCACCGGCAAGACCACGCTGGCGAACGCGCTGCTGGCCGAGATCGCCGCCACAGGCGACCGCGTGCTGGTGCTCGAAGACACCATCGAGCTGCAATGCGCGGCCCGCGACCATGTGCCGCTGCGCACCCGCGCCGGCGTCGTCACAATGACCGAGCTGGTGCGGGCCACGATGCGCCTGCGGCCTGACCGCGTGATCGTCGGCGAAGTGCGTGGCGGCGAAGCCCTGGACTTGGTGAAGGTCTGGGGCACCGGCCACCCCGGCGGCATTGCCACCATCCATGCCGGCTCCGCCTTGGGCGCACTGCTGCGTCTGGAGCAACTGATCCTCGAAGTGGCAGTGAATCCGCCCCGCGCCCTGATCGCCGAGGCGGTCAACGTGGTGATTCACATCGCAGGCCGTGGCCGCAAACGTCACGTCGAAACCATCTCCCGTGTCGTCGGCTTCGACGGTGCGGGCTATCGCCTGACAGATGCGCTGGAAACGCCGTTTCCCGAGCTGCCGCCGGTTCCTCTTGCAGCCGCTGCCGCTGCGCCTTCCTCGACCCCTGACCAACCTGGAGAACTGCCATGACGCACGTTGATGCTTTCCGTCTTTCCGTAAATCCTATTTCTCGCCTGTCCAGCATGGCGCGGCTGCGCCACCTGGCCCGTCCCGCAGGGCAAGGGCTGCTGCTGGCCGCGCTGATGCTGTTGCTGGCGGGCACGGCGCAGGCCGCCGGTTCCTCGATGCCGTGGGAAGGGCCGCTGACCTCCATCCTCGAATCCATCCAAGGGCCAGTCGCCCGGATCGTGGCGGTGATCATCATCATCTCGACGGGGCTTGCGCTGGCGTTCGGTGATACCAGCGGCGGCTTTCGCAAGCTGATCCAGATCGTGTTCGGCCTGTCCATCGCGTTCGCCGCGTCCTCGTTCTTCCTGTCGTTCTTCAGCTTCTCCGGAGGGGCCGTCGTATGAGTAAGGCCACCGATCTTCCGGGCTTTGAAGTGCCGCTGCATCGCTCGCTGACCGAGCCGATCCTGCTGGGCGGTGCGCCGCGCACCGTGGCGATTGCCAACGGCACGCTAGCCGCCGCCGTCGGGCTGGGCCTGCAACTGTGGATTCCCGGCGTGGTGCTCTGGATCGTCGGCCACTCGCTGGCCGTATGGGGTGCGCGCGTCGATCCGCAGTTCATGCAGGTCTTCGCGCGGCATATCAAACACCGCCCGCTTCTGGACGTGTGAGGGGAGGACGCCATGCTGAACCTTGCCGAATATCGTCAGCGCCCGGCCTTGCTTGCCGACTGGCTGCCCTGGGCCGGGCTGGTCGCGCCGGGCGTTGTGCTGAACAAAGATGGTTCGTTTCAACGCACGTTCCAGTTTCGCGGCCCCGACTTGGACAGTGCGACACAGGGCGAGCTGATTGCCACGTCGGCGCGGCAGAACAACGCGCTTCGCCGTACCGGGTCTGGCTGGGCCTTCTATATCGAGGCCGAGCGGATGCGGGCATCGAGCTATCCGCAATCCTCCTTTCCCGAACCACTGTCCTGGCTGGTGGATGAGGAGCGACGCGCGGCGTTCGAGGAGTCGGATGGCCATTTCGAGAGCGTCTATCACTTCACGTTGCAACACCTACCGCCGCAAGAGTCTCGCGCCCGTGCGGCTGGGATGCTGTACGAGAACCGGCCCACTGAGGGTGTGGACTGGCGTGGTCGGCTTGATTCCTTCGTGGCAGAGACCGATCGCGTGTTCGACCTGCTCGATGGTGTGATGCCGGAGATTGCCTGGCTGGACGATAGCCAGACGCTGACCTACCTGCATGCCACAGTCTCCACGCGGCGCTATCGCGTCGGCGTGCCCGACGTGCCGTTCCATATCGACGCACTGCTGGCCGATGCCGCGCTGGTCGGCGGCCTGGCGCCCATGCTGGGCGATCAGCACCTGCGCGTGGTGTCGGTACGAGGCTTCCCGACCTCGACCTGGCCGGGGATCTTGGACGACCTCAACCGCCTGGGCTTTGCGTATCGCTGGAGTACGCGCTTCCTGTGCCTGGACAAAGCCGAGGCGGAACGGGAATTGGGGCGCTTGCGGCGCCAATGGTTCGCCAAGCGCAAGAACGTCATCGCGCTGCTGCGCGAAACGATCTTTCAGCAGGAAAGCCCGCTGGTCGATACCGATGCCAGCAACAAGGCCGCCGACGCCGATGCCGCCTTGCAGGAGCTGGGCAGCGATCAAGTCGCCTTCGGCTACCTCACCGCCACGGTGACGGTGCTCGACGCCGACCCGGCCGTGGCCGACGAGAAGCTGCGCATGGTGGAGCGCGTCATCCAGGGCCGGGGTTTCGTGACCATCCCCGAAACCCTCAACGCAGTCGATGCCTGGCTGTCGTCCGTCCCCGGCAACGCATACGCGAACGTGCGTCAGCCCATCGTTTCGACGCTGAACCTGGCGCACATGATGCCGATGTCAGCGGTATGGGCTGGGCCGGAGAAGAACGAACACCTCGATGGCCCGCCGCTGATCGTCACCCGCACCGATGGCGCGACGCCGTTCCGGCTGGTGACGCACATCGGCGACGTGGGGCACACCCTTGTCGCCGGGCCGACCGGCATGGGCAAGTCGGTGCTGCTCGCCATATTGGCCATGCAGTTCCGGCGCTACTTCGGCTCGCGGATCTTCGCCTTCGACATGGGGCGCTCGATGCGCGCCACCATCCTCGGCCTTGGCGGTGAGCACTACGACCTCGGTGCCGATGGCGGCATCGCCTTCCAGCCACTCGCGCGAATAGCCCACGAGGGCTACCGCACCTGGGCCGCCGAATGGGTGGAGGGCCGGCTGCTGCACGAAGGCGTGACGGTCGGCCCGGACGAGAAGGCTGCCATTTGGTCGGCGCTGCGAAGCCTTGCCGGTGCGCCAGTGGAGCAGCGCACCATGACCGGCTTGTCGGTGTTATTGCAGTCCAACGCGCTGCGCCAAGCGCTCGCGCCCTATGTGTTGGGCGGCGCCCACGGCAAGCTGCTGGACGCTGACCACGACCGGCTGGGCATGGCCGACGTGCAGGGCTTTGAGATGGAAGAACTGATGCACAGCCCCGCCGCCGTGCAAGCAGTGCTGCGCTACCTGTTCGCCCGCTTCGACGAACGTTTTGACGGCGCGCCCACGCTGCTGATCCTCGATGAAGCGTGGCTGTTCCTCGATGAGCCGTCCTTCGCGGCCCGCATCCGGCAATGGCTCAAGACGCTCAGAAAAAAGAACGTCAGCGTCATCTTTGCCACGCAGTCGCTGGCCGACATCAAGGACTCGACCATCGCGCCAGCCATCATCGAAAGCTGCGCGAGCAGGATCTTCTTACCTAACCCGCAGGCCACCGAGCCGCAGATTCGCACGATCTACGAAGGCTTCGGCTTGAACAGCCGCCAGATTGAGATCGTGGCGACCGCACAGCCCAAGCGCGATTACTACTACCAGTCGCGCCTCGGCAATCGCCTGTTCGACCTCGACCTGGGGCCTGTCGCGCTCGCATTCGCGGGCGCATCCACCCCTCAAGACCAACGCGATATTGACCGCGTGCTGACGCAGGCCGGCGCTCCCGGCTTCGCCGGCGCGTGGCTGCGCCATCGCGGCCTCGGCTGGGCCGCCGACCTGCTGCCGTCCGCTCCGGCGGCAGCTTCCTTTCTCGCTTCTCAACCGCTGGAGGTTTCACCATGAAGACCAAGCCCCGTTTGCTCTCTGTCTCACTCGCTGCCGTGCTGTCGGTATCGCTGCTGGCCGTGCAGCCCGCATCCGCGCTGACGGTGTTCGACCCGTCCAACTTCGTGCAGAACACGCTGACCGCCGTGCGCACGCTGGAACAGATCAACAACCAGATCAACCAGCTTCAGAACGAGGCGCAGATGTTGATGAACCAGGCCAGGAACCTGGCAAATCTCGACTTCAACATCGTCAACCGCCTGCGCTCGACGCTCGCCACCACCGAGCGCCTGATCGCCGAGGCGCGCGGCTTGGCCTACGACGTGCAGAGCATGGATGCCACGTTCGCCCGCCTGTACCCGGAACAGTACGCCGCCACCATCAGCGGCGACCGCATGGCACAGGACGCCCGCGAACGCTGGCAGAACACCTTGAACGGCTTGCACACCGCGATGCGGATGCAGGCGCAGGTGTCGCAGAACCTCGCCCAAGACGAAAGCGCGCTGGCCGATCTCGTGAGCCAGAGCCAGTCGGCCACCGGCGCGCTGCAAGCGATGCAGGCGACGAACCAGCTCCTGGCTTTGCAGGCCAAGCAGTCGATCCAGGCGCAGCAGCTCCAGATCACGCAAGACCGGGCCGCTTCACTGGAACTGGCGCGGCAAGCGGCGGCTATGGAGCGCGCCCGCGAAGTGCGGCGGCGCTTTCTGGGCACCGGCACGCCGTACACGCCGCAGTCCGTCAACTTCTATAACAACTGACCGGAGGCGGCCATGCGATGCGCTTCCGTCCTGATGGCCGTGCTGCTGACCGCGTGCGGCCAGCAGCCGGCCGAGAACCTGGCCGACGCCCTGGCCGCAGATCCGGTGCGGCTCAAGGCGTTGCGCGGGCAATGCGCGGCCGACCGGCAGGCCGTGGGCGAGGATGCCTGCCGCGCCGCCGCTGAAGCCTTCCGGCGGCGCTTCTTCGCCGGCCATACCGGGCCGGATGAATACAACTCGCTGGCTGAACTCCCGCCGATTCCGCCGAGCTTCGATACGCCCGCAGATGAATTGCCAGAGGGCGCCGTTCCGCTCACTCCGCCCGAGGATTCGCCATGAACGACGTGACCATCATCGACCGTTTCCTCGATACGTTCTCGCGCTACATCGACTCGGGCTTCGGCTTATTGCAGGGCGAAGTGGCATTTCTCACCGCCACGCTCATCGTCATCGACATGACGATCGCTGGCCTGTATTGGGCCATGAGCCACGCCACCGGCCAGGGCGACGACGTGATCGCCAAGCTGCTGCGCAAGGTGCTCTGTGTCGGCGCGTTCGCCTACATCATCGGCAACTTCAACTGGCTGGCGAGCATCGTGTTCCGCTCGTTCGCCGGCTTGGGAATTACCGCTACCGGCTCGGCCATCACGATGGAGAACTTCCTTCAGCCGGGCCGGCTGGCGAAGACCGGCATCGACGCAGCCGCGCCGATTCTGGAACAGATCGGGGACATGGCTGGGTTCCCCGAGGTGTTCGTGAACATCGACCCTATCGTGGTTCTGTTCATCGCCTGGCTGGTGGTGATCCTCTGCTTCTTCGTGCTGGCCGTACAGCTTTTCATCACGCTGATCGAGTTCAAACTGACTACGCTCGCCGGCTTCGTCTTGATCCCGTTTGCACTCTGGAACAAGACCTCGTTCCTCGCGGAAAAGGTGCTAGGCAACGTGGTGTCGTCAGGCATCAAGGTCTTGGTGCTGGCCGTCATCGTCGGCATCGGTTCAGGCCTGTTCGCCGAGTTCCAGGTGCATCCCGACGAACCATCCATCGACCACGCGCTGGTCGTGATGCTGGCCTCGCTCGCGCTGCTGGCGCTGGGCATTTTCGGCCCCGGTATCGCCACCGGCCTGGTGTCCGGTGCGCCACAGCTTGGTGCGGGCGCGATGGCTGGTGCTGCGGTCGGGGCTGTCGGCACCGGCGTTGCCATCGGCGCCGCCGTAACGGGCGTGGGCGGCGCCGTCATGGCCGGGGCACGAATGGCCCCGGCGGCCGCAAAGCTGGCCGGTGCCGGTGCGCGTGCCGCGACTTCGGCGGCCGGCAGTGCCCGATCGGCGTTCCAGGCCGGTTCCGCTGCGGCCGGCGGCGGTGCCAAGGGCGCGGCGGCTGGCCTCGGCAATGTCGCCAAGACTGGCGCACAAGCCGCAGGCCGCAGCGTCACCTCTGGTGCTTCCGCTGTTGGGCAGAAGGTGGCCGACTCCTTCCGCGCTGGCTGGAACGGCACAGAAGCCGGCAGCGACGGTGCTGGCCCCGGCCAGACCGCAGACGGCACCGCAGGCTCGCAGAAGCAAGAGCAACCGGCCTGGGCCAAGCGGATGCACCGCCGCCAGCAGGCTACCCATGCCGCGACCACTGCCGCCCACACGCTGCGCGGCGGCGACGGCGGCGGCTCCGGGCAAGGCCCGAGCCTGCGGGATTCCGATACCTAACCTTCAAGGAGAACACCCATGCGATTCAAACGACCGCAGGTGCGCTACGCCGATACGCCGCAGCCTGCCACCCCGTATCAAGCCGCCGCCCAGGTGTGGGACGACCGTATCGGCTCCGCCCGCGTGCAGGCGAAGAATTGGCGCCTGATGGCCTTCGGCTGCCTAGTGCTCGCGCTGTTGATGGCCGGCGGCCTGGTGTGGCGCTCGGCGCAGTCCATCGTGACGCCCTATGTCATCGAGGTCGATCAAGCCGGGCAGGTGCGCGCCGTGGGAGAGGCCGCCACGCCGTACCGGCCCGGCGACGCGCAGATCGCGCACCACCTGGCGCGCTTCGTGACGCTGGTTCGCTCGCTGTCCATCGACCCCATCGTGGTGCGGCAGAACTGGCTCGATGCCTACGACTACACCACCGACAAGGGCGCGGCGGTGCTCAACGACTACGCCCGCACCAATGACCCATTCGCCCGCATCGGCAAGGAATCGGTAACGGTGCAAATCACCAGCGTGGTTCGCGCGAGCGACACGTCTTTCAACGTGCGCTGGACAGAGCAGCGCTATGTCAACGGTGCGCCCGCCGGCACCGAACGCTGGAACGCCGTGCTTTCGACCGTCCTGCAAACCCCGCGTACTGAACAGCGCCTGCTCAAGAACCCATTGGGTATCTACGTCAACGGCCTGTCATGGAGCCGCGAACTGGATTCTTCCGAAGGAGCCAAACCATGAAACTTCGTTTCCGCCTTTACGTTGTTCCTTTGACGCTGCTGGCCCTCGCGGGCTGCGCCTCGCAGGGGAAGCCGCCGCCATCCATCTCGCTCGACGAGACGGTGCTGGCCCAGCCGTTGCCCGAACCGCCCAAGCCCGTCGAAGTCGTCGCCGTCCCTGAACCGCTGGCGCTGCCGGCGCAGTTGAAGCCCCTGCCGGAACTCGATGAGGCCCCCGTTGCGCCGGAGCCGGCCGACGAAAAGGTGCGCGTTTCCCGTGCCAATGCAGAAGCGCGTATCGCGCCTACCCGTGAGGGCTACGTCAACGCGATTCAGGTGTGGCCGTTCACCGATGGCGCGCTTTATCAGGTCTATGCGTCGCCGGGGCGCGTGACGGTGGTTTCGCTTCAACCGGGCGAGGAACTGGTAACGGTCGCCGCCGGCGATACCGTGCGCTGGATCGTGGGCGACACGTCCAGCGGCGGCGGGGCCGATCTGCGCGTCAATGTGCTGGTCAAGCCTATCCGCTCCGGTCTGAAAACCAATCTCGTCATCACCACCAGTCGGCGCACCTACCTGCTGGAGCTGACCTCGACCGAGAGGGCATGGATGGCGTCGGTGTCCTGGGACTATCCGAAAGACCGAATGCTCGCGTTGCAGCGCCAGGCGCAGGCAGCGCAGGCAACAACGCCTGTCGATACGGGCCTGTCGCTGGACAAGATCCGCTTCCGCTACGCGGTATCGGGCAGCAACCCGCCGTGGAAGCCTCTGCGCGCCTTCGATGATGGAGAGAAGGTCTATATCCAGTTCCCGCCGGGCATCGCCCAGGGCGAGCTGCCGCCGCTGTTTGTCATCGGCGCGCAGGGCGACGGGCAACTGGTGAACTACCGTTTTCGCTCGCCGTACTACGTCGTGGATCGCCTGTTCGGCGCGGCCGAACTGCGGCTGGGCGGCGATGGCGGCGACGTGGTGCGGATCGAGCGCACCGATGGTGTTGCACGGAGGAACTGACCATGAGCCAGGATGACACTCCCGACCTTGCCGCGCCGCAGGCGGACAAGGTGGCGCCGGAGGCAGTGGCGCTGCGCGCCCAGCCGCGTCCAGTCACACGCCTGAACCGGCGCTCGCTGGCCATCCTTGCCGGCGTCCTAGCGGTCGCCGTGCTCGGCGCGCTGATGTGGTCGCTGCAACCTCATCGACGCAGCACAGGCGAGCAGACCGAGCTTTACAACGTCGATCGCGTGTCAAAGTCGGAAGGACTGGATGCGCTGCCGACGGACTATTCCAAGCTGCCGCCGGCGTTGCTGCCTGCCGTTCCCGAACTAGGGCCACCGCTGCCGGGCGATCTTGGCCCGGCTATCGTGAAGTCGCAGCAACCGGCGACGGCTGCCTACGCGGCCCCCGGTCACGACCCGAACGATGCCCTGCGAAAAGAAGCCGAGGCGGCCGCGGCCTCGTCCGTGTTCTTCCGCTCGGGTGGGCAGAATGCGGCGCCGGTAGCGCAGACACAGGTGGCCGCTGCGCCGGGCTTCGCCGCCAATGCGGCGTTTGACCCGCTGGCGGCCGGGCCGGCCTCCACGGCGGCCCAACCTGCTGACCCGACAGCGGTGCAAAACCGGCAAGACCAGAAAGAGGCTTTCATGAAAGCTGGCCCCACTGAAACCCGTAATTCCGGCAATCTGACTCTGCCAATTTCGCCGTATCAGGTTATGGCCGGAACAGTGGTCGCAGGTGCCTTGGTGACGGGCATCAAGTCGGACTTGCCCGGCGACGTGATCGCCACGGTGACGGAGCCGGTCTATGACACAGCCACCGGGCGCTTCCTGCTGATTCCGCAGGGTTCGCGCATCCTGGGCAAATACAACAGCCAGGTCAGCTACGGGCAGAGCCGCGTTCAAGTCGTCTGGAACCGGATCATCCTGCCGGACACGTCTTCGCTCACGCTCGACAACCTGGCCGGCACCGACCCAGCCGGCTATGCCGGGCTGGAGGACGATGTGGACTACCACTGGGGCCGCATCTTTGCCGGTGCGGCACTCACCACGCTGCTGGGCGTCGGTGCCGAGCTGGCCGCGCCGGAGAACCGGCAGGATGGTGATCGCGTCATCATCGCTGGGCGCGACAGCGCGCAGGACAGCATCAATCAGGTCGGCCAGGAGATGACCCGGCGCAACCTCAACATCCAGCCGACCTTAACGCAACGGCCGGGCCTGCCGGTTCGCATCATCGTCAACCGGGATCTGGTGCTGCGGCCGTACCAGCCGCTGTTCTTCAACCGGGGGACTTCACGATGAGCACGACCAAGAAGCTGCGGCTCGGCCCGCTGCCGAAGACCGAGAGCACCAAGCTGACTTTCGTTTGCCCGACCAGCTTGAAAGTCGACCTCGACCGCTACGCCGCGCTACACGCGCAGGCGTATGGCGAGGCCGTTGATGCGGCGACGCTGATCCCGCATATGCTGGAAGCGTTCATGGCGGGGGATCGAGGATTCAGGAAGGGCACGGCGACCCGCAGCACACCACCGAAGCCGCCATGATTGCACCGCATGCTATTCAACGGCATCCATCGAACGCGCAGCCCAGGCTGCGCGTTCTTCATTCTGGATGCCGCCGAGCCTGTTGGGCTATGATGATGCGACAGGCCCGCCGTTCCTCGGCAATCCAGCACTACACAGTGCGATGCGGCTTTCTCTCCCAACGCTCCTATGTCGCTCCTAGCCGACAACGCCGCTCTTCTTCTAAGCGGCCCCGAAAGGAGCTAACCTACTGTCCCATATACGGTTTCAAGTCCTTCTTGATTTGCGCGAAAGAATTGACACCGGCACTTTTTTGCCTGCGATTTGCGTGCCTTCGGCCCAAGAGGGGGGGGCGAGGCCCCGGCCCGTGCAGGCCGGGATCGCGGGTCGCTCAGCGCGCGCCGGCGACCGCCTTGACGCATTCGCCCACCAGCGCCGGGCCGCGATAGATCAGGCCGGTGTAGAGCTGCACCGCGTCGGCGCCGGCCTGCATCTTTTCCTGGGCCGCTTTGCCGGACAGCACGCCGCCCACGCCGATGATGGCCATGCGGCTTCCCAACTGTTCCTTCAGGCGCCGGATCACCGCCAGCGACAGCTCGTGCACGGGCGCACCCGACAGGCCGCCCGCTTCCTCGGCGTGGGCCATGCCCGCGACCGCATCGCGCGACAGCGTGGTGTTGGTGGCGATGACGCCATCGATGCCGTGGCGCGGCAGCGTGTCGGCGATGGCGTCGATCTGCTCCTGGGTCAGGTCCGGGGCGATCTTCACGGCCATCGGCACGCGGCGCTGATGCTGGTCCTCGAGCGCCTTGCGCTTGTCGGCCAGCTGGGCCAGCAGCGCTGACAGCTCGTCGCCGCCCTGCAGCGCGCGCAGGTTCTTGGTGTTGGGCGAGGAAATATTGACCGTCACGTAGTCGGCGTGCGGATACACGCCTGCCAGGCCGATCAGGTAATCGTCGGCGGCGCGCTCGATGGGCGTGTCGGCGTTCTTGCCGATGTTCAGCCCCAGGATGCCGCCCTGTTTGCGCCACTGGCTGCGCTGTACGTTGGCGAGAAAGGCGTCCAGGCCCTGGTTGTTGAAGCCCAGCCGGTTGATCAGCGCATTGGCGCGCGGCAGGCGGAACATGCGCGGCTTGGGGTTGCCGGGCTGCGCGCGCGGGGTCACGGTGCCGATCTCGATGAAGCCGAAACCCAGGTTGCCGAGCGCGTCGATGTAGGCGCCGTTCTTGTCCAGCCCCGCGGCCAGGCCGATGGGATTGGCCAGCCGCATGCCCATCAGCGTGGTCGGCGCCTGCGGCTGCGCGTGCAGCAGCTTGCGCGTGGCACCGCACTCATAGGCGCGTTGCAGCCCGGACAAGGTGACTTCGTGGGCGGTTTCCGCGTCCATGGCAAACAGCGCCGGGCGGGCCAGGGGATAGGCGTGGAAGAGGATAGACATGAGGCGGGATTGTAATTTGTCTTGAGGCGGCCCGTCCGCCGCCGCCGCTCAGGCCGTCGGCGCCGGCGGGCCGTCCCGCCATTGCCCGTCCACCAGGAACTGCGCGGGGTGGAAGCTGGCCTTGTAGGACATCTTGCGGCTTTCGGCGATCCAGTAGCCCAGGTACAGCCAGGGCAGGTTGAGCGTGCGGCACTGCTCGATCTGCCAAAGGATGCTGTAGGTGCCGAGGCTGCCGGGCACGTCCGGATCGTAGAAGGTGTAGACCGAGGACAGGCCATCGTCCAGCACGTCGATGATGGACACCATCACCAGCGCGCCCGCGGGATCGCGGAATTCCACCAGCCGCGTGTTGACGCGGCTGGTGAGCAGGAACTGTGCATACTGGGTGCGGCTGTCCTCGTCCATGCCGCCGCCGGGATGGCGGCCCTGCTGGTAGCGCGTGTACAGGCGGTAATGCTCGGGCGACCAGGCCAGCTCGGCCACGAAGGACTGCAGCGGCTGGTGGTCGCGCCAGGCGCGGCGCTGGCTGCGGTTGGGTGCGAAGGCCGCGGCGTCCACGCGCACCGGCACACAGGCCTGGCAGTTGTCGCAATGGGGACGGTAGGTGAACAGGCCGCTGCGGCGAAAGCCCTGCTCGACGAGCTGGGAATACGTGCCGGCGTTGATCAGGTGGCCGGGCGCAGCCACTTGCGACCGGGCCTGGCGACCCGGCAGATAGCTGCAAGGGTAGGGAGCGGTCGCGTAGAACTGCAGCGTGGAGAAGGGTAATTCTTTTAGCTGGCTCATGGGATGCCCGGGATGCGCGGGCGGGCCCGCGTGGGACGGCTACATATTAACGCTTAAGCGGCGGATTCCGGCTCGTCCTTGCGGGCGAGCGGATGCAGCATGCCGGCGCTGTCCAGCCAGCCGGGCGTCCAGGCCAGCGACGGCTGCGCGGTGGCGGCGCGCACGTGTTGCAGGAACTTCGAACGCGCGATCGGGCGGGCGCCCAGGCTGGCCAGGTGGCGGGTCTGCTGCTGGCAGTCGATCAGCGCCACGCCTTGCGCCGTCAGGTGTCGCACCAGGTAGGCCAGGGCGATCTTGGAGGCGTCGGTGCTGCGGGTGAACATGGATTCGCCGTAGAACATGCGCCCCAGGCTGATCCCGTACAGGCCGCCGGCCAGTTCGCCGTCGATCCAGGTTTCGATGCTGTGTACGACGCCGGCCTGATGCCAGGCCAGGTAGGCTTCCTGCATCGCGGCGGTGATCCAGGTGCCGGGCTGCCCGTCGCGCGGCGCCGCGCATTGGCGCATGACCTCGGCGAAGGCCGTGTCCACGCGCACCTGCACGCGCGGCGTGGCCGCGTGCTCGTCGCGCGCGATCTGGCGCAGCAGCTTGCGCAGCGAGTGCGAGGGAGAGAAATGCGCGCACTCCAGCACCATGCGCGGATCCGGACTCCACCACAGCACGGGCTCGCCTTCCGAGTACCAGGGGAAGATGCCGCTGGAATAGGCCTGGGTCAGGCGCTGCACCGACAGGTCGGCGCCGGCCGCGAGCAGGCCGTCCGGTTCCGTCAGCGCGAACTCCGCGGGCGGAAACGGCGTGTCTGCGGCGAGCCAGGGCAGCTTCAACGGTGCGATTCTAGGGTGTAGTGATGCGGGCCGAAGGCGCCATGCTTGCGGTCTTCGAAGTAGCGGCGCAGGGTGCTGGACACCGTGCGGAAGGCCAGATCGTCCCAGGGGATCTCGGCCTCGTCGTAGTAGCGCGCTTCCAGGCTCTCGGGGCCGGGATCCAGCTCGGGGCCCAGCGCCTGCGCCAGGTAGAACACATGCACCTGCTCGATCTGCGGCACGTCGATGATGGTGTAGATCTCGCCCAGTTCGATGCGGGCGCCGGATTCTTCCAGCGTTTCGCGCGCCGCGCCCTGCGCGGTGCTTTCGCCCAATTCCATGAAGCCCGCCGGCAGCGTCCAGGTGTTGTAGCGCGGTTCGATCGCGCGCCGGCACAGCAGCACGCGGTTTTCCCAGACCGGAACCGTGCCGACCACCAGCCGGGGGTTCTGGTAGTGGATCGCGCCGCAATGGTCGCAGATGTCGCGCTCGCGGTTGTCGCCTTCGGGCACGCGGCGGTTCACGGGCGAACCGCATTGGCTGCAGAAGCGCGCCCGGCGCGGCGCGGGGAAATACTCGATGGGCGATTTTGCGGTCATGGACAGGATTCTACCGGCTGCGGCGCTTCGCTGCGCCGGGGGCGGGCATCGGGCGGGGCGCGGCGAAACGCGCCTCCAGGTGCTCGACGAAGGAGCGGACTTTTGGGGACAGAAAGCGGCGGTGCGGATACACGGCATACATGGCGATGGAGGTGTTCGTGTAGTCCGTCAGGATCTCGGTGAGGCGGCCGGCGCGCACGTCCTCGCCAACCAGGAACTCCGGTTGCAGGATGACGCCATGCCCGGCCAGCGCGGCGGTGCGCAGCACGTCGCCGTTGTTGGCCCGCAGCGCCGCGTTCACGCGCAGCAGCCTCACCTGTCCGTCCTTCTCGAAATGCCATTCGTTGCCGGTGCTGGCGTAGGCGTAGTGCAGGCAGCGGTGAAGCTTCAGGTCCTCGGGCGTGGCCGGCGTGCTATGCCGGCGCAGGTAGTCGGGCGAGGCGCAGACCAGCAGTCGCTGCGGCGCCAGTGGCCGCGCCACCAGCGAGGAGTCCTGCAATGGGCCGATGCGCACGGCCACGTCGTAGCCGTCTTCCACCAGGTCCACCACGCGGTCGTTCAGGTCCAGGTCGATGACCACGTCCGGGTACTGCTGCAGGTATTCGGCGATGGCCGGCCCCAGGTGCAGGATGCCGAAGGACACGGGGGCGCTGATGCGCAGCCGGCCGCTGGGGCGCTGGCCTTCGGCCTGCAGGGCCTGCTCCAGGTCCGCCACCTCGGCCAGTATCGGGCGCACGCGTTCATAGAAGGCGCGTCCGGCGTCCGTCATGCTGAGCTTGCGGGTAGTGCGGTTGAGCAGCCGCACGCCGTACTTTTGTTCCAGATAGGCGATCTGGCGCGTCACCACGGAGCGGGCCTGGCCCATCTTGTCCGCGGCGGCGGCGAAGGAGCCCAGTTCCACGACCTTGGCGTAGGTCTGCATGGCGGTATGCGTATCCAAGATTGTTTCCTTTTTGGGAACAATAATTTGCGATTTTGCATGTTTATCTTTGTTTTAGGAATCGCAAAAATGGCGCCCATCAAGAATCTTCCCGTCCTGGGCGATTCATGTTCCAGACAAGGAGAACGCAATGATCGATAACCGTACCGCGCCCTATGCGGCGCTGCTGCTGCGCGTGGCGCTGGGCGTCATGTTCCTGGCCCACGGCCTGACCAAGCTGCTGGTGTACACGCTGCCGGGCACGGCGCAGTTCTTCGCCAAGATCGGTTTCGCCGGCTGGCTGGCCTATCCCGTGACCATCTTCGAAGTCGCCGCGGGCGTGCTGCTGATCCTGGGCGTGTGGCCGCGCTGGGTCGCCGCCATCGCGGTGGTGCAGCTGTTCGTCGCGTCGACCGTGCATTTCGGCAATGGCTGGGGGTTCGGCAATACGGGCGGCGGTTGGGAGTACCCGATTTTCCTGACCGTGGTGGCGGCCGTGCTGGCGCTGCTGGGTGACGGCAAGTTCGCGCTCAAGCCGGGCCAGCGAGGCTGAGCGTCAGGCGCGGCTGTGCCCGTGAGAGAGGCGCATCCGGGGTGGCGGCGGGCTGGCTGCCGTTCACCCTGGATCGCCGCCTTGGTCTCAGGCGCAACTGGCTCCAAACGGGCCGCTTTGATCATCGGCGGCAAGATGGTCGATCAGTCCTTGGGACAGGCCGATATCACGCAGGTTGATCATGTGGGGTGGCCTCCGGGTGCTCATGCGGTTGCCGCTACGGGAGCGGCGGGTTCGAAACCGAGGATCCGCGGCAGGTCCGCTCGCGCCGCCATGCGCAGCGGCGCCCGACCATAAGCCGCGCATTCAACCATCAGGGGCGGCTGTCCAGGTGTCAGTTCGGCCAGGGCGTCCAGCAGCATGGCGCCGTCTTGCGCGCGCAATTGGTCCAGCAGCGCCGGCAGATCACGGTCCAGCACGATGCCGGGGCCAGCGGGCGTCACGGCATACAGGCTGCCCGCGTCGTCCAGCCACCAGGCGCTGACCGCCGTGACTGGCTGGTTCGTGTGCGTCAGCAGGGCCCGGCCCGCGTCGTCCAGGCGCAGCACATAAGGCGCCGCGTCCAGCCGCAGGTAGACGCGTTGCGGCCCGTTCTGGAAGAACCAGCGGCCGGCGTCGTCATGCGCGTAGTTGCGGCCGATGAAATCCAGGATCTGGGGATTGGTGATGGATTCGCCGGGGCCGCCCTGCGCGGACAGTCCCTGCGGGTGAAAGCGCCAGCGGCCGCGCGCGTCCAGCGACAGCCAGCCGTGCGCCGCCGGCACGTCGGGCCAGCGGGCGATGGCGTCTTTCACCGATTGATCCATCTCAGGGCCTGATCACGATGGGGGGCGGGTTGATCACGATCGCGGGCGAGACCGGCATCATGGGAACCATGGCCGGCCGCGGCGCGTAGCCATAAGCATAGCCCTGGTCGTCATCGTCATCCCGGCACTTGCGCTTTTCGCTGTAGTCGCCGTTGCGCTTCCATTTGCGCTCGACCTTACAGGCGCCGTCCCAGTACTTTTCTTTGTACTCACCGCGCTTGTAGCGGTGGTGGTGATCGTCGTCGTCGGCCCGGGCCGCCAGGGGCGCCAGGGCGATCAGCGTGGCGGCGGATAGCACCCACAGGATCGCGGCGGGACGGCGGCCCGCCGACGCGCGGGATTCCATATTCTTGAGCATGGTGGTGTCGTCAGTGGAAAACGGCGACACCATAGCAATCATCCGCCTGACCGGAGGTAGGGATGGGTAACCAGATGCTCAGGGGGAAGGGAAAGGATGCTGGAGGCGCAAGCCGGAATCGAACCGACGTACACGGATTTGCAATCCGCTGCATAACCACTCTGCCATTGCGCCAGCACTTGCAAGAAAAAAGGAAGCGCGGGATGGCCGTTGCTTCCTTTTTGTATTTGGAGCGGGAAACGAGACATGCACTAGGGCACTAAGTCGTTGTTTCCCGAACACTTTCTTCGCCGAGGTGGCCAGCGAAGACCTCAATTGTAGCCTTGTTTTTCGCCCTCGGCAACAAGTTCGTCCAAAGAAATCCATCGACGTCCAAAGACGCCCACTCCGCGCACCAGAGCCGCACATTGCACATCACCGTCCGCTTGGCCTCGAACTCGCCACCTGCTCCCCGCTCTCTGCTTCCGCATCTCCACCGCGATGCTCACTGAGCAACAGGCATCGATCTCGGTGCGGGTCGGATGCCGCGGTGAACAGGCACGCATCGCACATCGCGGCGCCCATCTGCGCAAGCCACATCGAAAGAACGCACGCTGTCGCCGTGGTGCGTCTGCGCTCGATTCTTTGTCGGTATATCAGGATGCTGGGATGAGCATGACAGGCGAGAATTCGATGCGTCCTGCTGGACATTGGATGGCGATTGCCATCCCCTTCGCGCCCCTTGAGACCGCTGGCATATCAGGCCATACCTAGACGGTTTTGCAGAAGCCGCAACTTCTTACGACCCTGATAGCGTGAGCGTCACTGTCGAGTCTGCGTCCTGATGCTCGATCTTTTAGTCGATGAATTTTTACACATCGAGCACACGACGGCTACCAGTAGCGCCGACTGGTAAGAGGAACTCAAGCCCAATGACGAAGCCGCCCTCGGGGCTCGCTTCCTGCACAGACAACTCGCTGACCATGAGGTCGGCGGCAAAGGAGTCGGCCATGTAGTTCTTCTCCTGAAAGGAGACGGAGCATGCACGAGAACAAGAATGATGCACCCACATCAAAGGTGTTCTATCGCCCGATCGAAGCGTCCATCCGCTGGGCCGGGCTGCTGCGGTATGAGCAGGTGATCCTGACCTCGATCTCATCGTCACGGAACCTGCCACTCTCGCTGGACTGCCCACGCTGGGGCGAACTGCGGCTGTACACCGAACGCATCTATGACGGCATCCTCAATGGGGAACTGCCCTTCGGGCGGGACGGCATCACGGCGCACGACACCGAACTGATCGACTCTCCCGACCTCACCGTCCGCCACGTCGATCTGAAGCGCTGGATGCGTCAGCACTACCCCGAACAACGACCCGGCTTTCTCTTCTCCCGCAGCGAGCGCATCACCCATCCCTTCATCTCGCTGGAGACAGGGCAAGCCATGCTGGTTGAGCAGCTCGCCCTGAAATCAGCCTTGGAGCAGTCCAAGCGCCAACTTCGCGAGCTGCAGGACAAGCACGATGCGCTGCTCAAGCAGTCCACGGTGATTCCCGCCTGCGCGCAGTGCCCGATCAGCGATCGGGCCGAGGCCACCTACCTGAACATCATCGGGGGCATGCTGGAGCTGATGCTCGGCCAGTCGCCCTCGGGCGCGCCGTACTCCAGCTTCAAGACGCAGGAGGCCGTGGTCAGCGCACTGGTCGCCCATCACCACGGCGTCATGGGGATCGCCGAGCGGACGTTGAACGGCAAGTTCGCCACGGCCAGGCGCCGGCTGCATAGCGCCACGCTCTGAGGATTTCCAGCTTGTATGTGCAGTCGCGGAGATTGCATTTGCAATGTCTTTCCGCAGCCGTGTCTATTGAATAGAGGTCACGCCAACAAACGCCACTGAGCGTTCAGGAGTGACCGCCATGTCGCAAACACCTGTACTGCCACCCAACGAGCGCCGCATTCTGCGCCTGGAAGAAGTCGAAGCGAAGTCCGGCTTCAAGCGTGCCCACATCTACAACCTGATGAAGAAGCGCCAGTTCCCGCAGGCGCTGCGCCTAGGTGTGCGCGCCGTCGGCTGGGATTCCATCGAAATCGATCAGTGGATCGCCGAGCGCGTCAACAACCGGGCCTGACCCGTTCTCCCGCGGACCTTCCATCCTCACACGGAGAACGCCATGCAGGTTGTATCCATCATTTCAACGAAAGGTGGCGTCGGCAAGACCACCACGGCCGCGAACCTGGGCGGGCTCGTCGCCGACGCGGGGCTGCGCGTGCTGCTGCTCGATCTCGACGTGCAGCCCACCTTGTCGTCCTACTACGAACTGGGTCACCGTGCGCCTGGTGGCATCTATGAGCTGCTGGCCTTCAACGAGCGCGACCTCGGCCAGCTCGTGTCCCGCACAATCATTTCGGGCTTGGACCTGGTGCTGTCCAACGACCACCGGGGCGAGTTGAACACCTTGCTGCTGCACGCGCCGGATGGGCGCCTGCGGCTACGGCACCTGCTGCCGGTCCTGGCTCCCCTCTATGACCTGGTGCTGATCGACACCCAGGGCGCGCGCTCGGTGCTGCTGGAGATGGCGGTGCTCGCCTCCGACGTTGCGCTGTCGCCCGTGACCCCGGAAATCCTCGCGGCGCGCGAGCTGCGGCGCGGCACCATGCAGTTGCTCGAAGACATCGCACCGTACCGGCACCTCGGCATCGAGCCGCCACCGCTGCACCTGCTCATCAACCGCGTCCACCCCGTGTCGGCGAACGCCCGACTGATCCAGCAGGCCTTGCGCGACCTGTTCCAGGACCATGCCGGCATCCGCGTGCTGACCACCGACGTGCCGGCCATCGAAGCCTATCCGCGCGCCGCGACGCGCGGCCTGCCAGTGCATCGGGTCGAATACCGCCAGCCACCGGGCAGAGTCGCCCCCGCCGCGCTCGACACCATGCGCGGCCTCGCCGGCGAGCTGTTCCCGCAGTGGCAACACCGATTTGCCGCGGTGTCCGGCCGTTCGCCAGTCCCTCTTGATACCGGGAGGCCCCATGGCGAACGCACATGAACTGGCCCGAGGGCACAAACGGCTGCGCGCCCTGATCGAGTTCGCTGTCGGTGAAGGCTGGCACGTCAAGCGCACGCCGGGCGGCCACCTCAAATTCACCAAGGCAGGCTGTGCCGCGATCTACACCAGTTCGACGGCCAGCGACCACCGGGCCGCCCTCAACGCCCGTGCGCAGATCCGCCGCGCCGAGCGCGAGGCACGATCCCAAGCGCAGGGAGGCCGCCATGGCTGAGATCACCTCCCAGCAAATGGCCGGCAAGCTGCTCGCGGCAGGGTTCGAGCGCAGCGGCCCGGCCGCGTCGGCCTTGAGCGACCCGATCGCCGACACACCCATGGTCGTGACCCTGGACCAGTTACGCCCCTACGACCATGACCCGCGCAAGAAGCGCAATCCGGCCTATGAGGAAATCAAGGCATCCATCCGCGAGCGCGGCTTGGATGCGGCACCGGCCGTCACCCGACGGCCTGGCGAGGATCACTACATCATCCGCAACGGCGGCAACACGCGGCTGGCGATCCTGCGCGAACTGTGGTCGGAGACCAAGGACGAGCAGTTTTTCCGCATATCGTGCCTGTTCCGGCCGTGGCCCAGCCGCGGCGAAGTCGTCATGCTGACCGGCCATCTGGCCGAGAACGAACTGCGCGGCGGCCTTACCTTCATCGAGCGCGCCCTCGGCGTCGAGAAGGCGCGCGAGTTCTACGAGCAGGAAAGCGGCGCCGCCCTGAGCCAGTCCGAACTGGCCCGCCGCCTGGCCGCCGATGGCTTCCCGGTCCAGCAGTCGCACATCAGCCGCATGAACGACGCGGTGCGTTACCTCCTGCCGGCGATCCCCACCGTGCTCTATGGCGGCCTCGGCCGCCACCAGGTCGAACGCCTGTCGGTCATGCGCAAGGCCTGCATGTTCGCGTGGGAGCGCTACGCCAAGGGCCGCACGCTGGTCCAGGACTTCGACGAGTTCTTCCAGGAAGCCTTGTCGCAGTTTGATGTGCAGGCCGACGAGTTCTCCGCGCAGCGCGTACAGGACGAACTGATCGGTCAGATGGCCGAGCTGCTGGGCATCGATTACGACGTGCTCGCGCTGGACATGACCGAATCCGAGAGCCGCCAGCGCGCTCTGGTCAGCGATCCGACGCCATCCTCGACGCCGCCCGCCTTGCCGGAGCCTGGGGTTATCGCGCGCCCACCTGCCAACGCCTCGCCGCCCACCACAGGGCCAGCACCGACAGCGCAGCCTGCAAGCCCTGCGTCTCCCACCTCAACGCGCGAGAGCGACGCAGATGCCAACGAGGCGGGCACGGCCAGTCCGACAGCGGACGACCACCTGCTTCAGAAGCACATCGTCTCACCGGCGCCAACGACCGAACGGCTCCAGTCCATCCAGCGCATGGTCGCCGACCAGTTGGGCGGTGCGCTGCCGCCCGACTTCTCGGCGAACGTCTTGCAGTCCATCCCCGTGCAGGCCGGCGGGCTCTATCCGATCTCTGATGTCTGGTACATCGACGCGAGCCTGGACACGCCCGAGCGCCTGCGCATCCACGTCGCGCAGTTCGCCCGCGAGATCGCGGGCGAGGCCCGCCTGGACGAGTGCATCGATGACCGTCCAGACGGCATCGGTTTCGCCTGCCGTACCCACGCCCAAGACCCGGAGCCGCTGGGCCGTGCCGTCCTGGCACTGCTGGCATGCCTAGCCGGTCAGCAGCCCGCCGACGTCGGCTTGGATAACAGGCAATTCGTCATCGACCTGTCGGCGCTGCTGCACGGACAAGGCGACGCAACCCGGCGACTGAGCGACACCGCACTGGTCAAGCTGTTCCGGCTGCTGCGGCTGGCCCGCCATCTGCTCGACCTGGACGCCGGCGCTGCGGACCCTGGAACGTGACCGAGGGAGACCAGCATGTCCGCACCACACCCACTCAACCAGGCCGTCATCGCCCAGGCCCTCTATGACCTGCGCAATGGGCAACTGCGCCGCTGCAAGCTGATGGGGTTTGGCGAGGAAGAGCTGGACGCCCTCAAGCATCCCGCGCTGATCAGCGTGCTGGCCAACGCCAACGTCTCGTGGTGCTCGGTGACGGTCAACCGCGAAGTGCTCCGGCGTCTGCTCAGGCAGGCGCAGGATGTGGAGAAGGAGATCGCCACGGTCGATCGCATGCTGCGCCTCGGCGCGAGCACCGAAATGGTCAGCCGCTTCTACGGCCTGACCCACCAGGAAGTGGCGCTTCGCCGCGAAATCCTCGGCCTGCCCAAGCGCAAGGGCCGCCACCCCGTGCTGGACGAGAAGCAGGACACGGAGCTGTGGCGGCAATGGAAGGCCGTGACCAGCAGCAGGAACGTCGATCTCGAAGACGAAACCTCCATCCTCGATGCCGCCATGGACTTGGCCGAAGGCATGTCGCTGCCTCTGTCGGTGGTCTGGGCCTCGATCAAGAGCTGGGTCGATCAAGGATTGGGTTGACCATGGCCGTGGACGACACCGCACCACGTCGTGGCCCCATCGCACTCGCAGACCTTTTCGACGCTGCGCTGAAAGACCTTGTGCCCAAGCCCAACGCCGATGCGCCCCCGCCCACACCCACGCCTGTCGCCATGCCCACGGGCGCGGCGTCTGGCGATGCCTTCCTGTTCAGCGGCAACCGGCACGAGACCGTACCGCGGCGGCTGTTCCTCGACCGTCGCCTGACGCCGTTGGAGCGCAACGCCTGGCAGGTCTTCCGTCTGATGCTCAACGACGATGGCGTGACGGCGTTCCCGACGTATGAACAGCTTCGACCCTGGCTGGCGTCGATGCCCTGCGCCGGGCAAGCCTCGCACGAAACCGTGGCGCGAGCGCTGACGCTGCTGCGCCTCACCCGATGGTTGAGCCTGGTGCGGCGCCGCCGCGACCCCAAGACCGGCCGCATCCTCGGCAACCTCTATGTCCTGCACGACGAGCCGCTGACGCCCTTTGAAGCGATGCAGCTCGACGCCGATTACCTGGCGTTGGTCAGCCAGTCCCTCGGCCACTCGGCCAAGGCCGTCCAGATGGTCGGCCTGAACACGCTCAAGGAAATCGCGGAAGACCCGCTGCTGTCCGGCCGCACGCTGCCGTCACGGCTGCAGGTCCTGGCCGAACGCCTCGCCACCCAAGGCATCACGGCGACCGAAAGTTATCCACAAGAGGATGCCACTCACGATTCCGAAGAAGGGCCGACGAGCCTTCTTCGGAATCCCGATGACCCCACTTCGGAATCCGAAGCAGGGCCGAAACCCGCGCCAGACGCCTCTCTTCGGAATCCGAAGCAGGCCCGTACAGTACGTAGTAGTCGTATTAATGAAGTACGTACTACCGCGCACGCACAAGCGCAGGCGCGCGCGCTGGGCGACCTCCAATGGCCCAAACGCTTCGCGGAACTGAAGGCAGAGCAGCAGACAGGTGCGCGGGTGGCGTTGCAGCAGGTCGATGCCTCGCTGAGGCAGGCCGTGCTGGACGAATGGGCCACGCGATGCAGCAGCCACGGCATCCGCAATCCTGCGGGGTATCTGTTCGGCATCATCCAGCGGGCCATCCATGGCGAGTTCAACGCCTGGGCCAAGAAAGACGCGCCGTCGGCACCTGCTCCACCCAATGAGCGGCCACCACCAGCACCGCCACCATCCCAGCCGCAGGGCAAGCCGGTGCCGCCAGAAGTCGCCAGGCAGCACATCGAACGGCTGCGCAACCTGCTCGCCAGCAAGTGAGCGGGCCTGCAAGGCGGTGAAGTGGATGCCAGTGGCTTCCAGTAGAGCTATCCCCAGGGGATAGTTCCACTGACGGCTACACGTCGAACCACTGCACGCCAAGCCCCAATCGCCTGCGGCGGGATCGGCCTTGTCCGCGCTTGATCCGGGCGCGCAGCGTTCCTTGGCGCTCCATGGAACTATCCCCTGGGGATAGTTCCACTGACGGCTACGACGTCGAACCGCTGCACGCCAGGCCTCGATCGCCTGCCGCGGGATCGGCCTTGTCCGCGCTGATCCAGGCGTGCAGCGTTCCTTGGCGCTCCATGGAACTATCCCCTGGGGATAGCTCGCGCCGCATGCGCCCGCCGCGCCGTGAACCGGGGACTGGCGGGTTTCGGTTTGTTGACTGACTGCCTTCCGCTTCCTGCCGAAGCTGGCCGCTCTTTTCCAACAACGAGCGGACACCATGGCAACGACCAACGAACCTCTGCAACTGAATCTCGGCTCCTTGCGCAGCGCGATGTCGCTGACGCTGCACACGCACCACGCCTCTCGCATCTGGCACGGCCGCGCCGCCGCCGAGGGACGACCGGGCATCGTCGGCCTGAACGGCTACATCGCCCAGATGAACAAGATGCGGCGCGGCTCGGAGCAGGACGACCCGTACAGCGACTTCTGGATGCTGCGCATCGAGGACAAGCTCGACCAGACCAAGGCCACGCTGCAATCGCTGCGCGAGCAGGTGGACCAGGCTCTCGCGAGCGTGCCGCCGGCACTCACCCTGGGCGAGAACCTCAACGTACAGCCCGTCAAGCTGCCGCTGTTCGTCAATGCGCAGCTCGGCTTTGCCGCCGTTTATCTGCTCGCCGACTACGACGACATCGCCCGCAAGCTGATCCTCGCGCACCACACTGCGCTGATCGATCGCTCGACGCTCGAACGCTGGCTCAACGAAGGCGCCCATGCACTGCGCAGCCTGTTCTCGCTGGCCCAGCAGTACCGCTACTCGGGCTGCACCCGCGACGACTTCGCCGCGAAGAATGCCGCAGCGCGGGCCGCGCTGGAGAAGTTCGGCGAGCTGCCGCAGGACGTGCTGGAAGGCACGCGCCGCTCGAAGTTCGCGCCGGCCATCGTGCGCCGTGGCCTGCAGCAGCGCGGTGACGGTCCTGCCGCAGCACCATCCGCCAGTGACGAAGCCGCCGCCACCGAGGCCTCCGAAGCGACAGCCGGCGAGGACGAGCAGGCATGAGCGACCCGAATCGCGAAACCCGCTACTTCCGTCCCCTGCAACAGACCGCCTTCATGAGGCTGGAACACGCAGGCTCTCAAAAAGGCCTTTTAAAACCCTTTAAAGGTAAAGGGGACTTGGAGGCCTGGGCCAGCCAGTGCTTCGCCATGCGCGACGAATTGATTGGCTTGGCGCAGCGACAGGTGCTGCCACAGGCCGTCGGGCATCCCTTCCACCTGCTGCCCATCGAGCTGGCCCAGCAGACCACTGGCGCAGGTACGGTGTTTTTGCGCTGGCGCAAGCACGACCGCTCGGTCATGGGCGTGGCCCTGTGGCAGGAGCTGATCGCGAGCACCAGCACGCCGGTCAACCTGCTGGCCGACCTGCACGCGATCGAGCTTCAGCGCATCACGCTGAACATGCAGATCAGCCTGTTGCACACCTTGGGCAGGCAGGCCCAGGAGTGCGCCAGCAAGGCCGCCGAGGCGGAAGACGCCTACCTGCGCCGGCTCAAGTCCACCCCATCTGCCATGCGTGATCGGTGATCGCGCCAAGCACCCGCACGTTCCCGCCGCCGACCAGGTGCGGGTATTTCAACCACCACGGAGATTGCAACATGAGCACGCATTTTTCTGGCGAGGGCAACATCGGTTCGCCCCCCGAGTACCGGGAGTTCCCCAACGGCAACGACGAGCCCAGCCGCCTTCTGCGCCTGAACGTCTATTTCGACAACCCCATTCCCAAGAAGGATGGCACCTTCGAGGATCGCGGCGGCTTCTGGGCGCCGGTGGAAATCTGGCACCGCGACGCCGCGCACTGGAAGGACCTCTACCAGAAGGGCATGCGCGTGCTGGTCGTCGGTCGCATGGAGCGCGAACCCTGGACGGACAACGAGGATCAGCCGCGCGAGACCTGGCAGATCAACGCGCGCAGCGTCGGCATCCTGCCGTTCCGCATCGAGTCCGTGACCCTCAGCCCCAGGCAGCAGGAGACCGCGCAGGACGCGCAGCCGAAACCCCAGGCCGCCCAGGAACCGACCGCGCCGAAGGAGCCGAAGCGCAGGAAGTGACCCGGCATGGGGCGGCCGCAGTCGTCGGTCGCCCCATGTCCTCGCGAGCTATCCCCAGGGGATAGCTCCATCAACGTCCACCGGCTTCCACGCGCTCCCGAAGATCGCGGCTCCCGAACCGCACCCTCCCGGCCGCACGCCGCTCCGGTCCCGCCATTCCATCCCGTGAAAGTGGTCGCCACCGCATGCGGCTTGTTTGCTGCTGCCCCTGGTGGTGCTCGGCATCCTCGATTCCAGCAACTCAATGAACCACGGAATTCGGATGGACGGACATGCGGCTGTTTTTGTGCGAGAAGCCCTCCCAGGGCAAAGACATTGGCCGGATTCTCGGCGCGACGCAGCGCGGTGAAGGCTGTCTCAGCGGCTCCGGCGTCACCGTCACCTGGTGCATCGGCCACCTCGTAGAAGCGGCAGCCCCAGAGATCTATGACGCGGCGCTCAAGCGCTGGTCGCTGGAGCAGTTGCCCATCATTCCCCAGCAATGGCGGGTCGAGGTCAAACCGAAGACCGCCACGCAATTCAAGGTCGTCAAGGCGCTTCTGGCGAAGACGACCCACCTGGTCATCGCGACCGACGCCGATCGCGAGGGCGAGCTGATCGCCCGCGAGATCATCGACCTGTGCGGCTACCGCGGCCCCATCGAGCGGCTATGGCTGTCGGCACTCAACGATGCGTCGATCCGCACCGCGCTCGGCAAGCTCCGGCCGTCTTCCGACACGCTGCCGATGTACTACTCGGCATTGGCGCGCTCGCGCGCCGACTGGCTCGTCGGCATGAACCTCAGCCGGTTGTTCACTGTGCTGGGCCGGCAGGCAGGCTACGACGGCGTGCTGTCGGTCGGGCGCGTCCAGACGCCGACCTTGAAGCTGGTCGTGGACCGCGACCGCGAGATCGCGGCCTTCAAGTCGGTGCCGTTCTGGGCCATCGACGTGTCCCTGTCCGCAGGTGGACAGGCTTTCAGCGCGCAGTGGGTTCCACCCGATGGCTGCACCGACGACGCCGGCCGCTGCCTGCAGCAGCCGGTCGCCCAGCAGGCTGCGCAGCAGATCCGCACTGCGGGCAGCGCCCAGGTCGTGTCGATCGAGACCGAGCGCGTGCGCGAAGGGCCACCGCTGCTGTTCGACCTGGGCACCTTGCAGGAGGTTTGTTCCAAGCAGCTTGGGCTGGACGTGCAGGAGACCCTGGAGATCGCCCAGGCCCTGTACGAGACGCACAAGGCCACCACATACCCGCGTTCCGATTCAGGCTACCTACCCGAAAGCATGTTCACGGAAGTGCCCACGGTCCTGGACAGCTTGCTCAAGACCGATCCCTCGTTGCGCCCGATCATGGGCCAGCTCGACCGCTCGCAGCGCTCTCGCGCTTGGAACGATGGCAAGGTGACGGCGCACCACGGCATCATCCCGACGCTCGAACCCGCGAACCTCTCTGCGATGAGCGAGAAGGAGCTGGCCGTGTACCGGCTCATCCGGGCGCACTACCTGGCGCAGTTCCTCCCTCACCACGAGTTCGACCGCACTGTCGCCGAGCTTTCCTGCGGCCAGCAGAAGCTGGCGGCCACCGGAAAGCAAGTGGTCGTCAGAGGCTGGCGTCTGGTGCTGGCCGAGCCGCAAGCGGACGAGGATGGAGAAGCCACGGCGCGCAGCCAGGTGCTCCCCGCGCTGCGCGAGGGCATGGCGTGCCAGGTGGCCGAAGCCGAGGTCAAGGCGCTCAAGACGATGCCGCCCAAGCCCTACACGCAGGGCGAACTGGTCAAATCCATGAAGGGGGTCGCCAAGCTGGTGACGGACCCGCGCCTGAAGCAGAAGCTCAAGGATACGGTCGGCATCGGCACCGAGGCGACACGGGCCAACATCATCAGTGGGCTGATCACCCGCGGCTACCTCGTGAAGAAAGGACGCTCCATCCGTGCATCGGATGCGGCATTCACGTTGATCGACGCCGTACCCGTGGCGATTGCCGACCCCGGAACCACCGCCGTGTGGGAGCAGGCGCTCGACATGATCGAGGCCGGACAGCTCACCCTGGACGTGTTCATCGGCAAGCAGGCGAGTTGGGTTTCGCAACTGATCGCGCAGTACGGCAGCACCTCGCTGTCCATCAAGGTTCCCCAGGGTCCCGCTTGCCCGCAGTGCGGCGCACCGACGCGCCAGCGCACCGGCAAGACCGGCCCCTTCTGGTCGTGCAGTCGCTACCCCGACTGCAAAGGCACGCTGCCGGTCGATTCCGGCACGTCCAAGCGCGGTGCCTCGCGCCCGCGCAGTAGCGGCCGCAAGGGCTCCTGACCGACCCCACTCCCCGAGAGCCGTGCCCGCCATCGGCGGCGTGGCCCATGTCCCGCACGCCCTGCGGGACGCCCAGCGCGCAACGCCTTCTCTTGTCCGTGTGCGCGTCCCGCTCGGCCGCCCCCGGCCGCGGGGCCTGAAGGTAGCTTCTCCGCGAACCGTGTCCGGGGTTTCCCGGCGTGTTCTGCTGATCTGCATTTTTCCGCCTCTGCGAAGGGTCCCCCGATGGCTTGCCAGGCTGCGAGCCACCCGGAGACCCTTCGTGGTCAGCGGTATTCGATGCCGTGCCCAACGGCGAAAAACTGGGCTCCTTTTGTGCGCGGATGTGCGCCAGAAGATGCCGGCGCCAACCACGATATGCGCCGGGTGTGATTGCTGACAGCAGACGGTTCTAGCGACGACCGGCCTGCAACAGCCCACGGGTGGTTCCGTCCTCCCGAGCCGAAGGCCGCAAGGCCTTCGGCGCCTTTCTCCTGCCGATCAACGTCCGGCCCGGCCACACGGTCCAGGGCCACACGAACAGGAGACCCGACATGAACCCGCAACCTCGCACCCCACGCGGTGCGCCCCAGGCCGCGCCACTGCTGTACGGCAGCGTGTGCAGCGGCATCGAGGCCGTGAGCCTCGCCTGGCAACCGCTCGGCCTCGAAGCCGCGTGGTTCGCCGAGATCGAGCCGTTCCCAAGCGCCGTGCTCGCCCACCGTTACCCCCGCGTGCCCAACCTGGGCGACATGACCGCGATCGCCCGCCAGGTGCGCGCCGGCACCGTGCCGGCGCCCGACATCCTGGTAGGCGGCACGCCGTGCCAGTCGTTCAGCGTTGCAGGTAGCCGTCGCGGGCTGGATGACCCGCGTGGAGCCCTTTCCCTTGCCTATGTGGAGCTTGCCAATGCCATCGACCAAACCCGCCACCAAGACCGCCGCCCGGCGGCCACGCTCGTCTGGGAAAACGTCCCCGGCGTGCTTAACGACCGCAGCAATGCCTTCGGGCATTTCCTGGGGGCACTGGCCGGAGAAAGCCGTGCGCTCCAGCCGCCAGGGGGCCGGTGGGCGCACGCTGGTTGTGTGTCTGGTCCCCGCCGCCGCATCGCCTGGCGCGTGCTCGACGCTCAATATTTCGGTGTCGCCCAACGCCGCAAGCGCGTGTTTCTTGTGGCAAGTGGTGGAGATGACCTCGATCCCGCAGAAGTACTTTTTGAGCGCGCAGGCCTGCTCGGGGATTCTTGTGCGGGCCGCGCGCCGTGGCAAGAAGCTGCCCGCGATGCTGGACCGGGTGCTGAAGCAGCAGGCGCATGCGCAGGACTTGCAGGATTCGCAGGACTGAAGCAGCCCTACGGCAAGGTCACGACGACGTTCGGATTCAGCGGCGGCATTGGCCCCGTCGATGTGGCCGCATGCCTGATGGCCGCAGGCCCCAAGCACGACATTCGCACCGAGACGTTCATGGTGCAGTCGGTCGCCGGCAGCATCGCCCACACCCTCGACACCGCCAACAACGGCAAGGGCAGCAGCGAGGACGGCACCGGCAAGGGCGTTCCGATCATCGCCTTTACCGCCCAGGGCAGCGGCGCGGATGCCACGCTCGACCTGACGCCGACGCTGCGCGCTGGCGGCCATCGCAACAGCCATGCGAACGCCGGGGTCGTGCCCGCCATCGCGTTCGCGCAGAACAACCGCGGTGAAGTGCGCTTCGAGTCGGGCCATGGCCAGGTCGCTTGCACCGTCCTGTCCAACGGCAAGCCGGGCTACGGCGTGCCGATGGTGGCCTGCGTGTCCCTGCGCGGCCGCGAGCAGGGTCTTGCCGCCGAGCTGGGCGGCAGCGTAGCGGGCGCACTGCGCACCAGCGGCGGCGGTGCGGACAAGCCCCATGTCCTGGCCCCCGACTTCGAGGCGCATTTCCGCTACGACTGGAACAACCCGGGCCCTGGCGACTGGTCGCACTGGCGGGTGCGGCGGCTGATGCCCGTGGAGTGCGAACGGCTGCAAGGCATGCCCGACGACTACACGCTGATCACCTACCGCGGCAAGCCCGCCGCCGACGCTCCACGCTACAAGGCGATCGGCAACTCCATGGCCGTCCCGTGCATGGCATGGCTGGGCCAACGCCTCGTGCAATGCCTGCACAAGACGGGCTCGACCGCTTCGGATTGATCGGCGACGCAGCCTGCGGGCCGCGCCATTCTCCCTCCTGCATTGCCGGTGTATCGGCAGCAGCCCGCAGCCAGGGTGTCAAGGCTGCCGTGGGTTCCGCCCACGCCACCCGCCAGTTCGCCTCGGCATCTCACCGGCGAACGCTGCCCACCGGGGCACCGATGCCTCTTTCTCCAACCCACGGGATGGCCGTCACGTCCCGTCAGGGGCATGTCGCCACCCGGTCGATTTCAGGACTTCCCATGGACAACATCACCAAGCAAGACCGCATCACGCTGAAGAACCTCAAGGTGGCAGATTTCGCCAGCGAGGAGACGATGTGCTTCAGCGCCACCGTCGTGTTCGACGGCACTCCCATCGCCGAGGCCCGCAACGATGGCCACGGCGGCTCGACGTTCCTCCACGCGCTCAACGGCAAGGCGGCGCTGCTGGCTCAAGCCGAAGCCTTCGCCAAGGGCCTGCCGCCTGCACCGCTCGACCTCGGCCAGGAGGGTGAAGACCCTCACTACATCGACATGACGCTCGACTTCCTGGTCGATGAACTGGCCGATGCCATGCACGCGGAACGCAAGGTGCGAGCCGCGTTCAACCGCGACATCGGCAACAAGGTGCTGTTTATCAAGGACGGCAAATTGCTGTTCATCAAGGGCATCAAGCTCAAGGCCATCGCCGACCGCAAGGCGTACTTCGCTTCGCTGCGCGCTCGGCAGGCCCAGCCCATCGTCATCCTCGCCGAGCTTCCGCCCGAGCAGGCATTCGACCTGTGGAAGCAGCACGTCCTGGGCGACAAGCCCGACTGACCCAGCACCGACGCACCCTCCTGACAGCCCCGCACTCGATGCGGGGTTTCTTTTTCTCTGCGCGCATCAATCGGGGGTGGGCCGGATGCCGTTTTCCAACTGACGCGACGCGGCCCGCGCACGAAGCTGCCCGCATGTTCGCTGATTCGTCAGCACATGCCAGCAGCCAGGGTTCCAGGCTGCCGCGGGCCTCTCCCGCGTTGCCCACCAGTCCGCATCGCATCAATTCCGCGGACGCGCGTCCTCGTGACGCTGATGCTTTTTATCAACCGCGTGCGGGAGCTGCCATCCCGTGAGGGAACGAGGCCCCGCTTTTCCAAGGAGCCCGTCCATGTCCCTGCAAGCCTCTTTCGGCCAACTGGCCCTGACCTACTGCGGCAAGTTCCTGCCGCTCGAAGTCCTGCAAAGCGCCGCCGGTCACTACATCGGCACGCGCGATACCGAAGGCCCCGTTTCGCGGGAATCCCGCGAGTACTTCCGCAGCTATGCCGCGGCTCAACGTGCCCTCGAAAGAGGCGGCTGGTCCCAGCTCGCCATTCCCTGATCCAACTGGAGGAATCACGTCATGAACCAGCTTCTACCGCAGGAAGTCGTCGATCAGATCATGCGGGAAGAACAGCATTTCGCTGCCGCGCCCCAAGCCTTTTTCGAGGCCTGGAAGCGCGGTGTCGAGATCGCTGGCCCCGAATGGTTTGGCGACGGCACCCGCGAAGGTCTGAACCAGGCCAAGAGCAAGTGGGATCTGCGTCCCAACATGCTGCAGCTCAACGATGCCCTCGGCGTCCTGAGCAGCGGGGAACGCATGTTCCTGTCCGCCATGGTCAGCTTCTACAACGCGCGCGAGGGCGGTGCCATGCTCAAGCGCTGCCACTTCAACGGACTGTCGGACTTCGATGGTCTCGATCTGCAACGCCGCAAGGTCATCGCCGACCTGCTGGTGAACTACAACGGCTGGTGAGCCGTCGCCGGCGCACCACTGCTTTTCGTTCCCCCCCGAGAGGGACATGCGCCCACAAGGCCATGTCCCTCAATTTCTTCTTCATCACCCTGCGGATGCCATCGTCCGCATGGGCTGGCTCCGCTCACTTCTCGAAAGGAGCCACCATGGCGAACAACTACTACGAAGGCACGGGCGTTCTCGTGCTGGAGCGTGTTACCCCCGTCATCAAGGCGCTGTTCGGCGCCTTCGCGCTGGACGAAGGCCATCCCGGCAACGGGCAGGCCTACATCGCCCAGATCGCCGAGACCAATGATCCGCGCTGGACGGATGTGCTGGACGGTCTGGAAGGCCTGGCCGCACAACTCGGCATCCCCATGCCCGACGACGAAGAGTTGTCGATTCCACCTTTGCTCGAACGGCTGGCCGCGCACTTCGGTGCCGAGCAGGACGCGGAGCTGGAGAACATGATCGAGCACCACAAGTTCGAGGACAGTGCCGACCTGGAAGCCTTGCTTCTGATCGCCTCCTGCTTCGATGACGGCCATCGCCTGACCGCCATCCAGTTCGAGGGCTGCTGGTATTGCAGTAAGCCGAGGCTGTTCGAGTTCGGCGGCAACGGCTGCTACCTGAGCCGCGAGGTCGAGGTCTTCAGAACCTCCTCGCAGGCGCTCCAACTCGGCGACCAACTGCGCAAGACGATCCTGGCCGCCGACATCGAAGAAGCCTCGGCATTGATCGCGCTGGAGGCCGCCAACCTGCTCGCAGGCATCAACGACGAGCAGTTCCGCCTGAATGTGCGCCGTCGCGTCGCCGACCGACTGGCCCAGATGCCAACGATCAGCGCCGCCTGACGCATTTTCCATTTTCAACCCACCGGGTCCAATTCCCGGTGGCGGGAATTGGCTCCATTATTCAATCTGGAGAATTCCCATGTCCCAGAAACCCAATCCCTTTCTCCGTGGCTACTGGAATCTGAAAATCGTCCGCACGCTGTCCATCAGCTACGAGGACGGAAGCCCGCATGTCTGGCGAAACATCCACGCGAGCCAAGAGCACCTCTCCGACGAGGAACTGGTTTCATCGTCCTGCATCGTCACCAACGATTTCGCCGTGGTCTGCAATGGCCCCGAAGGCATGAGCGCCGAGGTACTGGCCGAATGCGATGCCGGTGAAGGTGTCAGCGGCGAAGGTGTGATCGGCGCCGTGGTCTATGCCGTTCATGGCGACGACTTTGACGGTCGCCCGGTCCACATCGGTGACAGCTATTCGGCCGAGGCTGCGCGGGAAGTGGTGCAGCGCCTGACTTTCGAGACCGGCTACTACAGCCGGTGCTGGGAGATCAGCCGTGAGCACATCACGGTCGATACCTGGCACTACCTCGCCGACCTGGCGGACATCGCCACGCCGGAGGCCATGCTGTTCATCGCTTTCCGTGTGCCGTACAGCCCGGCAATCGGCATCAAGCTGATCTCCACGCCCTGGACGGACCAGAACCTGGAGCACGCCGAGGGCATCACCGCCGAGCAGCTTCGGCAGGAGCACCGGAACAAGGGCATGCCGGACGACCTGGCGAACATCCTTGAACTGGCCGGCCAGGCCGATGTGCGCATCCTCATCCTCGATGCCGACGCACCCGCGCTGCTGGGCCTGCCGCTGGCCGAGCCCTAGCAGCCGCGCGACACGCCGGCCTTCCTCATTGTCCCCCGATGCCAGCCCGTCTCCCCAGGAGCCGGGCTGGTCCATTTTCATAGGAGCAACCTCATGTTCCCCGACCTCATTTCGCGCACCCCGGACTTCGAGCACCAGCTCGGAGCCTGCGTCAACGCCATGAGCCAGGACGACGCCATCGGCCAGATCCTGGTATTCGAGCGCACGCACGGCACGCTGCACATGCGCCACATCGCCAGCGCCGACCTGGCGGACACCGACATTGACGACTACGAAATGGTCGTGTTCGACGGTGGCAACACCAGCGGGGACACGTGGAAGCATGTCTTCTTCCCGCGTCAGCGCGAGCACTACTTCGTGTACGAAGCCTGACCCAACCAGCCCCTTTCGAGGGGCTTTTTCTTGCCCGCAGCGCAGGAAACCGGGTGCGGCGCAGTGCCGTTTCATGTGAGCGGGTAGCCCGGCCCAGGGCCATCCTTGCCCCATGTTCGTCGGCGTTGCCGACACATGCCCAGGCAGCCGAGACCTTCGAGGCTGCAAGCACGGGAAGCCGTGCTGGTCGTTTCTTCCCACGGACGCACCGCGTCCATCCACCCACAAGGGACCTCTCCCTTGCGGGCGGGGAATCCCTTGTTTTTCCTCAAGGAGATTCCCATGGACCGTTCCCTCATCAAATCCATGATGCCTTCGCTTGTCGCAGGCCATGTGCCCCGCAACGTGCGGTCGTTCAAGTACCGCGTGTTCGATGATCAGCCGCAGTCCTCGACGCTGGGCTTCGCCATCGACCCCCAGCCCTTCGACGGCAAGGTGGTCGCGGCGAACGACGACGCCATCGTCGTCAAGCTCAAGCCCAGCGAGTTCGCGGTGCTCGATCCCCACCTGGTGACCACCGTTCCCAGCGAAGGCGCCAAGGTACATGTCCAACCGTATGCCCGCCGCCGCTTCGACGGCCTGCGCGCGGACACCCCGGAAGTAATCACCGAGAAGACCGCGGACGGTGTTCCCTACACCATCACCAGGCACATCCTCGGCTCCGCGCCTGCCAAGCTGCCCATCCCCGAGCCGCAGTGCATGGAACTGGGACAGCTCATCCAGCAGTTGGAGGAAATGCCGGCTCCCGACGGGTTCCGGCGCATCACCCACATGCTGGTCGATGCGGGCGCCCGCGACTTCACCTGGGTCGATCCGAAGCCGTCCAAGATCATCGAGACGCCGCCGGCGATCAGCTTCACGGTTTCGACCTCGAAGTTCGAGGGCCAGGTGACGATCCTCTACGACCGCGGCGGCGATACCTACGCGGTGGAGCTGCGCCGCGACGGCGAGATGGTCGATCGGCACGACGAGGTGTATTTCGACATGCTCGGTGAAGTGCTGGAGCGGCTTATCGACGACGGGCACTGGCGCCTGATCGACGTGAGCGTCATCGACGCCAAGGCAACCAAGCGACGCTACGGCTGATCGCAGCCTACCGGCGACTTGCCCCCATAGGCCTTCCATCCATTCGGGTGGAGGGCCTTTTTCTTCAGGAGATCAACCATGTCACTGCGATTCAAAGGTTCCGACCTGCGCCCCGTGCTGGCCGAGGCCGTTGCCAACCAATGCCGCGTCGTCCTCGCCAAGGACCAGGGCGTGTACTTCCTCGCCGAGCAGGGAGAGCGCCGTCCCGATGGCCGCGTGAAGCTGCTGGCCTATGCCGTCGGCTGCAACCCGGATACCGACCCGTTTGACGACTGGTGGGAACTGGCGCGCGCCGAGCTGGGTGGCGACGACTTCGGCGAGTTCTTCGACCCGAAGGACCGCGTTTTCACCCGTATTCTGCAAAGCTCGGATGATCTGGAGCTGTCCGCCACCTCGACGCACCTGTCACTGACAGCGGTGGAATCGGCATAGCTAAAAAATCTCTGCATACCCCTCGAAGCCCCCAGTTTGGGGGCTTTCTTTTTGGCAGAACTTGGCGACCCGGACAAAGGGAAACACCCGGATGCCGATTGATTGCTGCCACGCGCGCGAGGCCCGGACATGCTGCCCCCATGCCTGCTGACGTTGTCAGCGACATGCCAGGCAACCATCGGTCTTCGAGGTTGCCGCGCAGTTCCCACTGCGTGACCGAGCCAGCTCGCACCGCATCCATCCGCGAGCGGCCACCAGCCTCTGGTGGCGGATGCTTTCGCCTTATCAACCCACCGCGGGGTTACGCACCTTTCCCCGCATGCGTGGGGCCGGTGTGTCTCCGCTTCATCCCTATGGAGATTCACCATGAGCACCACGTCCAACGAGAAATCGTATTTCGACCTCCACACCTCGGGCATCGGCTACATCCAGCGTGCCCGCGAGGTTCCCGTCCGGGGCGGCCGCCGTGCGCAGCCCTTCCTGGCATGCACCATCGCCGCGCTGGTCGGTTCCGCCAAGGACCCCAGCTACCGCTACTTCGACGTCAAGGTCTCGGGTGCCGAGGCCAAGAAACTGGTCGAGCGCTACATCGGCGTTGACGATCCCAAGCAGCGGCCGCTGGTGCGTTTTCGCCTCGGCGACCTCTGGGGCGATGCGTACATCCGCGACAAGGGTGAGCACAAGGGCCAGGCCGCCGCGTCTCTGAAGGCGCGACTGCTGAAGGCCGAGCCGCTTGACCGGGCCGAACTGGCTTCGATCAAGCAGCACGAGCTGATCACCCGCGGCATCGGCTACCTCAGCCGTCCGAAGGACGTCTCCCCCAAGGATGGCGATCCGTTCCTGTCGTGCTGCGTCGCGGCGCTGGCCGGACCTGTCGGTGAACCGGAATATCGGTACTTCGACACCATCGTCGCCACCCCTGAAGCCGAGCACCTGGTTCGCCGGTGCGTGCAGGCCATCGAAGGGGACCGCAAGGTGCTGATCGCCTTCCGTCTGAACGACATGAAGATCGATCCGTACATCCGCACCAAGGGCGAGCGCGCCGGGGAACCGGGAGCGAGCCTGGAATCGACGCTGGTCCACATCGGTCTCATCAAGATCGACGGCACCCAGGTCTATCCGACGAGCCAGGCGCAAGCCGAGGCGCCGCAAGCCGAGGACGCACCCGCGCCCGAAGCCGAGGTTGCCGCCGAAACCGCTGCCGACCAGCCTGTCGAGCCCGCCGTGCGCGAGCCCGCAGGTGAAGTCGAGGAGCAGGAGCCGGCATTGGCTGCTTCGTTCTGATCCGGCATGGCCCCGCACGGGGCCTTGCCTTTTTCCTATTCCCCAAGGAGAACCATCATGGCAGCCACATCGGCATCCGCAAGGTCAGTCCCACCCATCGTCGTATCTGGTCAGCTTTCGATTCGCACAATCCACGGCCGCAATGGTCCGTTCTGCGTCGGCTACCTCGTCACTCCTATCGGAAACTTCGCGGTGAAGGACGCGGAGCTGGAGCAATACCCCGAAGGCAAGTACGACGGGGAGTTCGTGATCCGCTACATCTTTCCGAATCCGATCCCCATGCGGGGCGGTATCAAGTTCGAGATTCGTTGCAACTTGGATGGCATGACGCTCTTCGGCGTTGACAAACTGAGCCGCGACGATATTCGCAGCTTTTCCACCCAGGACATCGATCCGCTCGATGAAGAACTGGGGGCGCAGCCTGCGGCAACGCCGGCCAAGCCCGCCAAGGCATCCAGACCCGCCAAGCCCGCATCCGTGCAGGCGTCAGCGGACCCGATGGTCGATACCACGCCTTTCGGCGTGGATGCGCCGACGCCCGCTGCGGCTGCTGCCCCCGGCAGCACCGAAGACGGCGACGCCGCGCTGTTCGGGCTGCTCTGGCCGCTGGGTGAGTCCGTGAAACTGGATTCGACCATCGACCGTCGCACCCTGCGCGCGCAGATCGCCCGCCTGGGTGAACTGGGCTACGCGCTGGACTTCAAGACGCAGGAATGGAGCCGCCAGGCCGAACTGCAACCTGCGTAATCGCAGACGCCGTATCCGCGGTGTTCTTCATCCACCCGCCGGGGTTTCTTCCCCATGCGGGGGAGGCTCCGGCTTTCTTCTGGAGGTCTCCATCATGTCCACCATCGCTTGCGATGCACCTCATTCCACGCTGGACGAACCCGCGTGGCGCGCTGTCTGCAAGACGGCCGCCGAGCACGCCCAGCGTGGTTGCGGCCTGTCCTGGGATCACTGGGTCACGCTTTTCAGTTCGGAGATCGACGCGCAAGCCAGTCGGTTGCCGGAAAGCCAGCGGGCTCAGGCCCTGGAAATCGCGACCCAGGAATGGGACTACGCAACACCTGCCGAACGGCAGGAAACGCAGGAGTGGAACGCTGCAAACGGCTACTGCTCCCATGGCATCGAACTGGGCTACTGCCCAGCCGGTTGCGGTTCCTAGTCCGCACCGGACTCCATCGCCGCACGCGCGGCATTCCATCACCCGCTGGGGGCTCTCCCCCACGGGGAGGCCTCCGGCTCGATTCTTCAGGAGGCCTTTCATGGGCTGGTATTTCTCCCCCCAATCGCGGTCTGAACTGATCGCGGAACTGATCGCACCGCAAGAGACCGAGCGCGCCAGCGTCAAGGTCATCGCCCACGTGCTGCGCGGCAACGTCCTGTGGTCCGTCGCGGAAGTGACGGCCAAGGTCGAAGGCGTGCATCGTCATCTGGCGCCGGGTCAATCCCTGCGCTACATCCGTTGCGATCTGCTCGAACGCAGCGGCGGCCAGTGGGGCTACAAGCCGCTGGACGAGTCCATGCACCCGTACTACTACTCGTGCCCGCTGTCCTATCTGGATCTCGCACCGGAGCAGTCCGCCGACTGGCGTGCAGGCGTTCGCGCCTACCACGCGCGCCGGCGCACACCCACGGCATCTGCGGCACCCACCGCAGCGCTGATGGCCTGAGCCAGGAGGAACCGACATGGACCCGATCCTGGCTGCGCTTCCGCCCTCGCTGTTGAAGCTCGTTGAAGGGAGTTTGTCCAACGACGAAGTTTCGTCCGACGAGGAAATGCTGGAGTACTTCATCAGCAACGGCCTCACCGAGGAACAGGCACGGCAGGCACTGACCTACCGCGACCAGTACCTCAACAACATCTACCTGGAGGGCTTCACGCCAATCACTTCGGTAGATGAGGCGCTTCACTTCAACCCGCACACCCGGCAGTTCGAGCCGGACTGAGCGGCTTTCTTCCACCCCCTGGGGCAGTACTTGCCCCAGCGGGCGGTGCTGTACCCGTTCATCCGAGGACACCACCATGCCCGCAAACACTTCTTCCACCACGCTGTATCGGATCGACGAATGCTCCGACGTGATGGCCGACGCTTGCGTCGGCGATGACCAGGGCAATCTGATCTTCCTGTCGATCTGGGCGCGCGACACCGCCGTCCAGCAGTTCCTCGCTCGTCTGACCCTCGGGCGCGACGAGCAGGGCCTGGACCAGTTCCACGTCATCACCGACCAGGGCGGCAGCATCCCGGTGTTCGTCAGCAACGTCGATCGCCTGGAAAAGCGCATGACCCGCGCCTACCGGCGAACGCTGTTCGGATCGCTCTCCAACGTGTGGCTGTTCGACCGCCGCTGCGTCAAGCCCGACAAGGCCAACGCCAGCGCGCTCGCACTGCTGCCACGCGGCAGCGCCCACCGGCTTGACCGCCTGTGGACGCTGGTGCGGGACACCTGCCCGTTGCCCTTGCTCGACCACTGGCGCGAAACCGTGCTGGAACTGCTGCAAACCCGCGAGATGCTGGCCCGCCTTCCGTTCGCCCTCGGGCCGCTGGAAGGCCATCGGCTCGCCATCGACGTGCCGGCGCTGACACTGGCGCTGGGCTCCCTGATCCGCAGTGACGTGCTCACCGCCTATCCGTATCCGGCCAAGATTTGGACGCCGGAAGCGGTAGCGGCTTGACCCGCCCGCGAGAGCACGCCAAGGCGTGCTTTCGCACTCCATCCCCGCCAACCAGGAGACTTCCATGGCCCTCATGTTCCCGCGGCTCGCCCGCAATTTCGCCAAGAACGGGTATTACCCGACCGACGAACCCACGCTCGAAAGAGCCCTCAACGCACTGATGCCCAGCGATGGGCCGATGTGCATCCTCGATCCCTGCGCCGGCGAAGGCGTGGCGATCGCCGAAGCCGCTCATGCCCTCGGGCGCGAGCAGGCCAAGGCTTTCGCCGTCGAGTTCGACGCGGAGCGGGCACGCCATGCCCGCGGCCTGGTCGATCACTGCCTGCACGCGGACCTGATGGACACGATGATCTCCAAGCAGTCGTTCGGGCTGCTCTGGCTCAACCCACCGTATGGCGACCTGTCCAAGGACGTCAACGGCAACATCGGCTACCAGGGCCAGGGCCGTGCCCGCCTCGAAAAGCTGTTCTACCAGCGCAGCCTGTCGCTGTTGCAGTACGGCGGTGTGCTGGTCTTCATCGTCCCCGGCTACGTGCTCGACGCCGAGTTGGTCGGCTGGCTGACGCGCCACTACACCGATCTGCGGATCTACCGAGCGGTGGAGACGCAGTTCAAGCAAGTGGTGATCTTCGGCCGCAGGGTGCGTCAGCGCGAGCTGGCACCCGATGGGCTCAAGGCCGTGCGCAATCTGCTGCTGCAGGTCGGGCTTGGTGAAGTCGAAGCCGAGGAGCTGCCAAGCGAATGGCCGTTCCTGCCGTACATCGTCCCCGCCAGTCCGGCCGAGCCGGAGCACTTTTTCCGCGTGACGATGGAGCCTGAGCAGTTCGCCGATGAAGTCGGCCGGCTGCAAGGCCTCTGGCCGTCGCAGGACACGCACCTGGGGGCCGCGCAGCAGTCGCTGCGTCCACCGGCGCGTGCCTTGTCCCACTGGCATCTCGCCCTGGCCCTGGCCGCGGGCGCGATCTCGGGGGTTGTGCGCTCCAAGACCGGGCGCGTGCTCGTCGTCAAAGGTGACACCCACAAGGACAAGACGCTCCAGCGCGAATTCACCGAACGCGAAGACGGCTCTGTCGCCGAGACCCGCATCCTCACCGACAAGTTCGTGCCCGTCATCCGCGCGTGGGACATGACGCCCGGCTCCGCTACACGGGGCGAGGTTCTGACCATCCGTTAATCCACCGGACGCGCTGCCGTCCTGCTGTACCACCTCGAAGGAGAAACACCCATGTTCTCAAGCCTGTTCAAGCGGCCTGCGCCGCAGAAGCAACCGTTGTTCGCACCAGGTACGTTGCAGTTGAGCGAGAAGGTGCATTGGCTGGCCCGCAAAGGCCTGATCGACCCCTTGGCTCTTGTCCAGCGCCATGTGCGCGGTGACTGGGGCGAGACCGATGAGGCCACCCGTCAAGCCAACGATGTCGCAATCCGTGGGGACGATCCGATGATCTCCCACTTCAGGATCACGCCCGAACTGGTGTTGATCGTCAAAACCAGCGAGGACCACCAGACCACGGTGATCCAGCTTCCCGAAGAACGGGACATGATCTGACAGCACCATCGTCGTCTTCATCCACTTGCCGGAGCCACTTCACTCCGCCAGGGGTGTCGTGGCTCAATGACTCCTCAAGGAGGAGCCCATGGCATCACATCGCATTGAAACCTGCTGCCACAGGCTGGCGTTTCCAATCGGTGCGCTCATCTTCAGCAGAGGCATCGACCGCCTGGTCCGCACGGGTCGCCTCGACCCGATCCCGTACTTCAAGCGCCACACCCGTGGCGACTGGGGCGACGTCAACACCCAGCAATGGCAGGCCAACAGCACTGCACTGCAATCCGGTGCATCGCTGGAATCCCGCTACGTGATCCATCCGGGGCTGGCCATCCGCATCGTCACCGATGCGGAGCGCAGCGCCACCGTCATCGTGCTGCCGTCCGAAGACTGAGCACGATTCACCAGCAGGCCGCCACGGCCGGCAACTTCGACCACCTCGGCCAAGCGCCGATTTCCTTCCCACTGCGGGGCATGCCATTGCCCCGCTGGGGGTGGTGCATGCCCCATTTTTCATTGGAGCATCACCATGTCCCTCGATCTCGAAACCACTGCCGCTGAAGCCGCGCCCGTACAGGGCGAACTGCTCGATGCGGAATCTTCCCCTCTGACCCTGAGCCTTCAGGATTTCGTCGGCGAGTTCGGCGACGAACTGCTCGACGCCCTCAACAGCGCGAATCCGCCGGTCTATAACGGCCAGCCGCAGGCGCACCGGCAACTCGTCGTCGCCAGCCTCAAGCGCAAGCTGTTCCCGGCCCAGGCCGAAGTCGTCCACGCCGCCGCAGAGCTGCTGATCGACCGTGGCGAACGCGCCGCGATCGTCAATGGCGAAATGGGCTGCGGCAAGACGACCGTCGGCATCGCCACGGCCGCTGTGCTCAACGCAGAAGGCTACCGCCGCACCCTGGTTCTTTCGCCGCCGCACCTTGTTTACAAGTGGCGGCGCGAGATCCAGGAGACGGTGGCAGGCGCCAAGGTATGGGTGCTCAACGGGCCGGACACGCTCGTCAAGCTCATCAAGCTGCGCGAGCAGTTGAATGTCCAGCCCACGGGCCAGGAGTTCTTTGTCTTGGGCCGGGTCAGGATGCGGATGGGGTTCCACTGGAAGCCCGTCTTCACCGAGCGGCGTACCCGTCACGGCAACGTGGCGGCGTGCCCAGACTGCGGCACGGTCATCACCGACCTCGACGGCGAGCCGGTCAACCCGGTCGCGCTCCAAGCCGAGGAATACCGCAGGAAGTGCAGCCATTGCGCCGCACCCCTGTGGACACTGATCCGCCCGCGCAGCCTGTCCGGCAGCGACCAGTCCTCGGCCGTGCTGAAAGCCTTGAAGCGCATCCCGACGATCGGGGAAGTCACCGCGCAGAAGCTGATGCAGAAGTTCGGCGACGGGTTCCTGGCGTCGATGCTGGGCGACAACATCCACGAGTTCATCAACTTGATGGATGGAAACGGCGAACTGGTCTTCTCTGACCGCCAGGCGCATCGCATGGAAAGAGCGATGGCGAACATGGAGTTCGGCTTCGGCGAAGGCGGCTACCAGCCGTCCGAGTTCATCAAGCGCTACCTGCCTCAAGGCACGTTCGACCTGTGCATCGCGGACGAGGCCCACGAGTACAAGAACGGTGGCAGTGCCCAGGGCCAGGCCATGGGCGTGCTGGCGGCGAAGGCTCGCAAGACCTTGCTGCTGACAGGCACGTTGATGGGCGGCTACGGGGACGACCTGTTCTACCTGCTGTTCCGAGCCCTGCCTGGGCGGATGATCGAAGACGGCTACCGCCCGACCACGAGCGGCAGCATGACCTCGGCGGCCATGGCGTTCATGAGGGACCACGGGGTTCTGAAGGACATCTACTCTGAAAGCACCGGCACGGCGCACAAGACGGCCAGGGGCACCAAGGTATCGGTGCGCACGGTCAAGGCTCCCGGCTTCGGGCCGAAGGGGGTCTTGCGGTGCATCCTGCCGTTCACGATCTTCCTCAAGCTCAAGGACATCGGCGGCAACGTCCTGCCGCCGTATGACGAGGAGTTCCGTGAAGTCGCAATGGACGTGGCGCAAGCCGCGGCCTACCGCGACCTGGCGGGTCGGCTGACCGCGGAGCTGAAACAGGCTCTGGCGCGACGCGATACGACGCTGCTGGGTGTGGTGCTCAACGTGCTGCTGGCCTGGCCGGACTGCTGCTTCCGGTCGGAAACCGTGGTGCATCCGCGCACGCGCAACACCTTGGCGTTCGTCCCGGCTCAGTTCAACGAGTTCGAGGTGACGCCGAAAGAGCGCGAGCTGATCGACATCTGCAAGGAAGAGAAGGCACAGGGCCGCAAGGTCCTGGCCTACACGGTCTATACCGGCACGCGCGACACCACGTCGCGCCTGAAGGTACTGCTGGAGCAGGAAGGCTTTCGGGTGGCGGTGCTGCGCGCAAGCGTGGACGCCAGCCGCCGCGAAGACTGGATCGCCGAGCAACTCGACCGTGGCATCGACGTGCTCATCACCAACCCCGAGCTGGTCAAGACGGGCTTGGACCTGTTGGACTTCCCGACGATCGCTTTCATGCAGTCGGGCTACAACGTGTACTCGCTCCAGCAGGCGGCACGCCGCTCCTGGCGCATCGGACAGAAACAGCCGGTGCGCGTGATCTACCTCGGCTACGCCGGTTCCTCGCAGATGACCTGCCTGGAGCTGATGGCCAAGAAGATCATGGTCTCGCAGTCCACCTCGGGCGACGTGCCCGAATCGGGCCTGGATGTGCTCAACCAAGACGGTGATTCCGTCGAGGTCGCGCTGGCCCGGCAACTGGTCGCCGCCTGATCCCCACGCCAACGCCGGCCTCGCGCCGCCGGCTTTCCATTGTTCCCACCTTGCAGCCACGCCCACGGTCTCCGTGGACGTGGCTGCGCATTTTTCACCCCAAGGAGATTTCCATGAACGCTACTACCCAAGCCACGCCCGAAACCGTCAATGCGCGCCTGACGCTGGACGTGACCTATCTGCTCAACGGCGAGGCCGCACCGGAATTGCTGGCACGGCTGGAACGCATGTGCGAACTCGCCATCGGCGAGGGTCTGCTGACCGGCGAGACCGCCGCGGAAGTGGACACCTGGTCGATCGATGTGTCCGAGGTGCCCTCGGCGGCCGACCGCGAAACGCTCGAAGCCGAGATCGCCGCCTTCATGCAGCAGCGCATCGAGGACGGCAACCTCAGTGCAGAGGACATTCCCTTGCGCCTGGCGCGCTATGGCCTGATGGCCCCCGAGGCATTCGCCGACGAGATGCGCGAGCGCATGGGCATGGACGACGACGCCCCCACGGGCCGAGCCGTCATCCCCTCGACCGAACCTGCCGACGGCAGCGAGATCGAGATGCAAGTCGCGGTCGCCTGCATCGGAGGCTCCGGCAGCCCCGACGTGCCGGTCTTCAAGGTCAGGATCACGCAAGAGGAATACGACCTCGGTATCCATTACGACAAGGCCAGGGACTTGGCCGAGGACGCACGCTACGAAGGGCCGTTCGTCTGCTTCGACGCCGCCGAATATGGCCCCATCCTGTCGGCCGCCCGAGAACTGGGCCTTGTTCCGCAGGTCGTCGTGGTCGATATGACCGAAGGCCAGATCCACTCCATCCGCTGCGACAGCGGCGAGATCAAGGTCATCTGCTACGACACCAGCGACACCGAAGAGTATTCGGCGGCGGTGGCGAACCGGCCGCTCGGCGAGAACGGGCAGTTCGTGCGCTGCTGGTCGCACACCCAACTGGCACAGGTCGATCCCGGCCTGAAGCTGGCTCGGGATTGATCGGGCGAAGCTCGATGCGTTTTCACTGGCCCCTTCGGGGGCCTATTTCTTTGGAGCGAGGCTGCCGGGAAATCGGGCGCTGCCTGGTTCGCATTGTTTGCTGCCGCTCGTGGCCCGAGCGGCGATGGTGAGGGCTCGATGTTTCAGGACGACGCGCCATGTGCCCCTCTCCACCTTGGTTTCACCATCCCGAACGCCGCCTGCTGGCGGGTTTTCTCGGCCTGCTTTGGTCGGTGCTGGCTGGCGGCTGCGCGACGACGAGCGCGCCGGTCGCGCCCGACACCATCGAGGAAGTCTCAGCCGCGCCCGCACCCGAGGCGCCCGAGTACATCCCCGTCGTGCGCTACGGCCGCTACACCCTCGTGGAACTGGCACCGACAGCAGCGCAGCGCGACCTGCTGTTGCAGACCATCGACGTTTCGATGCCCGAGGATGCCCGCGCCACGGTCGGCGACGGGCTACGGCATGTGCTCAAGCGCAGCGGTTACGGCTTGTGCCAGACGGCGCACGCGGTGATCGAGCTGTACGCACTGCCGCTGCCGGCGGCGCACCTGCACCTCGGCCCCATGAGCCTGCGCGATGCGCTGCTCACGCTGGCTGGTCCGGCCTGGGAACTGCACGCGGATGACCGCGCGCGGCAAATCTGCTTCGAGCGGCCCGGCGACAGCATGACCGCCGACAACGTACCCGCGCCGCCCGCCACCGAGGCGGTGCAGACGTTCCCGCTGGCGCCCGCGGCATCGGGAGGCCAGCCATGAACGGCCCGCAGCCCGCCCATCGTTCAACGGCCGCCGTGGTGGTGCAGAGCCTGATGTGGCTCTGGCTGATCGGCCTCAGTGTTCTGGTGGCCCTGGGCTACCAGGCCATGAACGACCAGGCCGACCAGGATCGCCTCGATTCCCGCCTGCAACGCCTCGAAGCGCAGGCAACAGGCCTGGCCGAGACCGTCGAGGCCATCCAGCAGCGGCCGGCCGTCGCCACGGCGGCAGACCTCAAAGACACCCGCCAAATCCTGGAAGCACGCGCGGCCCAGGTCGAGAAATCGCTGAGCGCCTATGCCGCCGCCGACGACCTTCAGGCACTGCGCGCCGAAGTCGAGCAAATCAAGGCGCGGCAGACCGCTGCGCGCGCCGCTGCACCCGCCCAGCCGCACACCAGGAACAAGCCCACCGCCAAGCCCGAACCGCCGCCGCTCCCGTTCCGCATCGTCGGTGCCGAACTGCGTGCCGGCGAGCGCAGCGTGTCCGTCGCGCCGAGCAATGGCGACTTCACGCCCGACCAGCTTCAGGTGCTGCTACCCGGCGATGCGGTCGGCCCGTGGCGCTTGCAGGCCGTCGAGGGCAACACCGCGGTGTTCCAGGCCGGCGACCAGACCCGCCGCGTGGCGATTCCCTGACCGGAGCAGATCGCATGAAGCCGTCGATCATCCTTTCCGCGCTCCTGCTGGCGTCCGCCCAGTGGCCCGCCTGGGCGCAGCAGCCGCCTGCGGCTCCCGCCCGCAATACACAGAGCCAGGAGCGCCCGCTGGTCGCTCGCGTTCTGGACGACCGGGTGGCGAGCGACTGGGGCCTGCAACCGCAGGAGTGGGCGCGCTACCGCGAACTGATGGACGGGCCGCTGGGCATCTACTCGCCCAACCTGGACCCGTTGTCGGCTTTGGGCATCGAGGCCCGCACCGACGAGGAACGGCGCCGCTACGCAGAACTGCAGGTGCAGGTCGAGGCGCGCCGCGTCGAGAAGCTGCTTGCCTATCAGCGCGCCTACGACGAGGCCTGGCAGCGCCTGAACCCCGGCATGCAGCGCGTGAACCTGCCGGACGACAAGCCGGTCGCCGACGCCACGCGCGGCTCCGGCCGCACGGCAGTGTTCGTCAAGGACGGCTGCGTGGCCTGCGGCCAGCTCGTGCAGCGCCTGCAATCGGCGGGCGCCGAATTCGACCTGTACATGGTCGGTAGCCGCCAGGACGACGCGCGCATCCGCGACTGGGCCAAGCGCGCGAACGTCGATCCGGCGCGCGTGCGCAGCGGCAGCATCACGCTCAACCACGACGGCGGCCGCTGGCTAACCTTGGGGGTGCCCGGCGACCTGCCGGCGGTCGTGCGCGAGGTGAACGGCCAATGGCAGCGTCAGCCGTAGCCGCTTTCCTGCGCGCACTGGCGCTCGCCGCTGGCCTGTGCGCCTGCGTCGTCCAGGCCCAGGAGGTGCCGCCACCGGCCTACCAGCTCGCCGCGCAGCGCGCAGGCATCCCCTCGACGGTGCTCTACGCCGTGGCCTTGCAGGAGAGCGGCATCCGCCGCAACGGGCGCATCGTCCCGTGGCCGTGGTCCCTCAATGTCGCCGGCCAGTCGCACCGCTACGCGTCCCGCGCCGACGCCTGCGCGGGCTTGCAGCGGGCAATGCGCTCCACGCCGCACACGCGCATCGACGCAGGCCTGGGCCAGATCAACCTCGGCTACCACCAGCAGCGCTACGCCAGCGCCTGCGACTTGCTCGACCCGTACCGCAACCTCGCCATCGCCGCCGAGATCCTGCGGGAGCAGCACACCCCCGGCGAGGACTGGTTGCTGGCGATCGGCCGCTACCACCGTCCTGCCGGGGGTGAGCCTGCCGCCCGCTACCGGCGCAGCGTATCCCGCCACCTTGCCCGCGTGCAGGGCGCGCGCCCAACCGCCGCGGTCCTCGCCGCGCGCCAGGAGACATCCCCATGACGACATCCCATCTGGCCTTACGGGGCCTGCTCGTGCTGCTGGCGGGTCTGCCGCTGGCCTCGCTTGCCGGCGAGCCGCTGGTCGTGGTCGAAGACCGCGGCGGCACGTCGGCGCTGCCGTACTACGAAGCCCTGAACCTCCAGCCGCGCGCCAACGCGCCGGCCCGGCCGCCGATCCCGACGCCCCAGGTTCCCGCCACGCCGGCGGACGAGGCCGCGATGCTGCCGGTGCGCAGCGCCAAGCTCACGCCCGGCACCGTCGCGCGGCGGGTCATCGAGGCTCCGGGCCTGCGGCCTTTCGTGGTCGTCGGCGACGACGAAACTTCCCGGGCCTGGCTGCGCCGCCAGGCGGCAGCGCTGCGCGAGCGCGGCGCGGTCGGCCTGGTGGTCAACGTCGAGACCGTGCAGGGCTTGGCGCGGCTGCGCGCCCTGGTGCCCGGCGTACCCCTCGCGCCCGTGTCCGGCGACGACCTGGCCGAGCGCCTGGGCCTGCGGCACTACCCGGTGCTGGTCACGGCCACCGGCATCGAGCAATGAAGCCATGTCGGGGAAACAGCCGGTCGAGGTGCTGCTTCGCCCAGCGGTGGAGCTATATACCGTCGCGGCGTGTGCAGGCGCCGCGTTTCTGTCCCTGGTGTCACCCTGGTCGCTCGCGCTGAGCCCGTCGATGGGCGTCGGCGGTGCGCTGGCGTTCGGCGCCTACGGCGCCATCCGCTACCGCGATGCCCGCGTCATCCTGCGCTACCGGCGCAACATCCGCAGGCTGCCGCGCTACGTGATGACCAGCAAGGACGTGCCGGTCAGCCAGCAGCGGCTATTCGTGGGGCGCGGGTTCCTGTGGGAGCAGAAGCACACCCATAGGCTGATGCAGACGTACCGGCCGGAGTTCCGCCGCTACGTCGAACCGACACCCGCGTACCGGCTGGCGCGACGGCTGGAAGAACGGCTGGAGTTCGCGCCGTTCCCGCTGTCCCGGCTGTCGAAACTCACCGGCTGGGACGTGCCTTTCAACCCGGTGCGGCCGCTGCCGCCTGTGGGCGGCCTGCCGCGCCTGCAGGGCATCGAACCCGAGGAGGTGGACGTCAGCCTGCCGCTGGGCGAGCGCGTCGGCCACTCACTGGTACTGGGCACCACGCGCGTCGGCAAGACCCGGCTGGCCGAACTGTTCGTGACCCAGGACATCCGGCGCGTGAACGCCGCCGGCGAGCACGAGGTGGTGATCGTCATTGACCCCAAGGGCGATGCCGATCTCCTGAAGCGGATGTACGTCGAAGCCCTGCGTGCCGGCCGCGAAGGCGAGTTCTATGTGTTCCACCTGGGTTGGCCGGACATCTCCGCACGCTACAACGCCGTGGGCCGCTTCGGCCGCATCAGCGAGGTGGCCACCCGCGTCGCGGGGCAGCTTTCCGGCGAAGGCAACTCAGCCGCCTTCCGAGAGTTTGCGTGGCGATTCGTCAACATCATCGCCCGCGCCCTGGTGGAGCTGGGACAGCGGCCCGACTACATGCTGATCCAGCGGCACGTCATCAACATCGACGCGCTGTTCATCGAGTACGCCCAGCACTACTTCGCCAAGACGGAGCCCAAGGCCTGGGAGGTGATCGTCCAGATCGAGGCCAAGCTCAACGAGAAGAACATCCCGCGCAACATGATCGGGCGCGAGAAGCGCGTGGTAGCGCTGGAGCAGTACCTCTCGCAGGCGCGCAACTACGACCCGGTACTGGATGGCCTGCGCTCGGCGGTTCGCTACGACAAGACGTACTTCGACAAGATCGTCGCGTCGCTGCTGCCGCTGCTGGAGAAGCTCACCAGCGGCAAGATCGCGCAGCTCCTGGCCCCGAACTACTCCGACCTGGCCGACCCGCGCCCGATCTTCGACTGGATGCAGATCATCCGTAAGAGGGCCATCGTCTATGTGGGCCTGGATGCGCTCTCCGACGCCGAGGTCGCCGCAGCGGTCGGCAACTCGATGTTCAGCGATCTCGTCTCTGTGGCCGGGCACATCTACAAGCACGGGATCGACGATGGCTTGCCGGGCGCATCGGCCGGTGCGCGCGTGCCGATCAATGTCCACGCCGACGAATTCAACGAGTTGATGGGCGACGAGTTCATCCCGCTGATCAACAAAGGCGGCGGTGCCGGCCTGCAAGTCACCGCGTACACGCAGACCCTCTCCGACATCGAAGCCCGCATCGGCAACCGCGCCAAGGCCGGTCAGGTCATCGGGAATTTCAACAACCTGTTCATGCTGCGCGTGCGCGAGACCGCGACCGCCGAACTGCTGACCCGGCAATTGCCGAAGGTCGAGGTCTATACGACCACCATCGTCAGCGGTGCGACCGACAGCTCGGACATTCGCGGGGCGACGGATTTCACGTCGAACACCCAGGACCGCATCAGCATGTCCAGCGTGCCGATGATCGAGCCGTCGCACGTCGTCGGCCTGCCGAAAGGCCAGTGCTTCGCGCTGCTGCAGGGCGGTCAGCTTTGGAAAGTGCGCATGCCGCTGCCGGCGCCGGACCCGGACGAGGTGATGCCGGCGGACTTGCAGCAACTGGCCGGGTACATGCGCCAGAGCTACAGCGAAGCGACGCAGTGGTGGGAGTTCACCAGCTCCCCGGCCTTGCAGGACACGGGCCTGCCCGACGACCTGCTGGATGACGCCGCTGCGGCCGAACCTTCCGCAGTGGCCACCACCACCGGCGATGGTTCCAGCAACGAGGCCTCGCCATGAAGGACGCCGCCTCGACGGCGCAGCGGGAGCAGAACCAGCGCCAGGGCCTGATCGTCGGCACCATCACCTTGCCGTTCCGGCTGCTCGGGGTGCTGATCGGCTCGCTGCTGTTCTCGATCGTCGTGGAGTGCGTCGGCATGCACCTGTTCTGGAAGGACCAGGGCTGGCGGCACTCGCAGCAGATGTTGCAGTACGAACTGGGGCACCTGTCCAGCCACTTCACGCGCAGCGTCGTCGTGCAGGAGCCGGGGCGCACCGCGCACGAACTGGTGGATACCGGCTACGAATGGGTATTCGTTCGCTCCGGGCTGCTGGAGCGCATGAGCCAGACCGCCGAGCGCGCCCGCGCACCCAGCCACGGGCAGACGCGCAACTTCCGCTACTACATCAGCCAGGTCTATGTCTGGGCCGAGAGCTACCTGATCGCCGTGGCCTTCACGACGCTGACCTTCCTAGTGCGCCTGCTGGTCCTGGTGCTCACGTTGCCGCTGATCTTCACTGCGGCGTTCGTCGGCCTGATCGACGGCCTGGTGCGCCGGGACGTGCGCCGGTTCGGCGCAGGCCGGGAATCCGGCTTCATCTACCACCGCGCGAAGGCGAGCCTGATGCCGCTGGCAGTGCTGCCGTGGGTCACGTACCTGGCCTTGCCGATCTCGGTGCATCCACTGCTGATCCTGCTGCCCAGCGCCGCCTTGCTGGGACTGGCCGTGAGCCTGACCGCAGGCAGCTTCAAGAAGTACCTCTAGGCCATCAATCCGGGCATGCGCGAGTTCCTATTGTTTGCGGCCTAAAAGCCCCTCGCTGCCCACGATCAAGCCATTGCTGATCACACAGGAATGGCGCGATGTTGGCTCCGATCTGGCAGCGCGCCGCGCATCGCGGCGTGCCCATTTTTCTCGTGACGGCCCTCCTGCTGGGTCAGTCCCCGATGGCGTTGGCCGAGTCCCCCGCACAGCGCCAGGAGCTGGTCGCCGCGCTACGCCAACTCGACGCGCTGGAGCGCACCGTCGCCGACAGCGCCGCGTATGCCCCCGTCCAGCCGGGCGAGCGCTACCACTTCGACTACCCGCGGCTGCTGGCTGACCTAGCGCGCGTGCGCGCCGGCATCCAGGCCCATCTCACACCGTCGCGTGCCCAGCCGCGCGACCCCTCCGAATTGGCCGGCGACTACCGCACCGAGCGAGCCGCTTTGCCATCGCCGAAGACGACTGCGGAGGGCAAGCCATGAACGGCGCCCAGGTCTCGGCATTTCAGGCCAACAGCGGCATCGCGCCTTCGGCGATGGCGACCGTCCTGGTAGGCGTCGTGTTCGCGGTCCTGCTCGTCTGGGGCGTCTGGGCCATCCGAACGGCCTACGTGGGGTGGTCCGAGAGCCGCCTCAACCAGCGCCAGTTCCTCGGCGTCTGCATCCGTTTCGTCGCGATGTACCTCGTCCTGAGCTTCTTCCTCCTCTCCTGACCTGAAAGGCACGACCATGCAAAACCGCATCCTCCATTCCCGTCTTGCCCAGCGCGCCGCTGTGGCACTGGGCGCCGCCGCACTGCCCGCGCTGTCGTTGGCGCAGGGACTTCCGCAGTTGGAGAACCCGACCCGCGGCACCGGCAACGGCATCATGGAAACGATCAGGAACTACGGCTACGACATCATCATGCTCGTGGCCCTCCTGGTCGTGGCGTCGATGTTTATCGGCGTCTGCTACCACGCCTACGGCACCTACGCGGAAATCCACACCGGCCGCAAGACCTGGGGCCAGTTCGGCCTGACGGTCGCGATCGGTGCCGTGCTGCTCGTGATCGGCATCTGGCTGCTCACCGAAGCCACCGGCATTCTGTAAGGCGAGGCCGGTATGTCCGAGCAGCAGCATGTCCGTGCGGACGGGACGGTCACGTTCCTTCCGCACCGGCTCAACCGCCATCCCGTTGTCGTGCGCGGCCTCACCGCCGACGAACTGTGGATCTGCTGCGGCCTGTCCGGCGCCGCCGGCCTGCTGGTCGGCGCGCCGCTGTCCTGGGTGTTCCGCACGATCGCCATCGCGCCGACGTTCGTCGTCCTGGGCGTGGCCCTGGGCGTCTTCATCGGCGGCGGCATCCTGCGCCGGCTCAAGCGCGGGCGTCCCGATACCTGGCTGTACCGGCAACTGCAATGGCGCATCGCCACGCGCCATCCGCTGATGGCGGGCTGGGTAGGCGGGCACGTGCTGATCTCGCGCTCCGGCTTCTGGTCCACCCGAAGGAGCGCACGATGAGCCGCTTCAAGAACGAGATCACCCACCTGCAGGCGCACATCAAGACGCTTCGCCTGGGTGCTGGCGCGCTGGTCATCGTCGCCCTGGTCATGGGCGGTGGCTGGTGGAGCGCGCCGCGCGACCTGACCATCCACGTCCCGCCCGACCTGCGCTCCGGCAGTACCCGCAAGTGGTGGGAAGTGCCGCCCGAATCGGTCTATGCGTTCACGTTCTACGTGTTCCAGGCCCTCAACCGCTGGCCGACGAACGGCGAAGAGGACTATCCGCGCAACCTCCACACGCTCTCGCCGTACTTCACCCCCTCGTGCCAGGCCTTCCTGCGGGCGGACTACGACTACCGCCGCAGCACGGGCGAGCTGCGCCAGCGCGTGCGCGGCATCTACGAAATCCCCGGCCGCGGCTACGGCGACGACCCCACGGCGCGCGTGCGCGTGGTCTCCGACCGCGACTGGGTGGTGACGCTCGACATCACCGCCGACGAGTACTACGGCGCCGAGCAGGTCAAGCGCGCGCTCGTGCGCTACCCGGTGAAGGTCACGCGAGTGGACGTCGATCCCGCCCGCAACCCGTTCGGCCTGGCGCTGGACTGCTACGACGGTGCGCCCCAGCGCATCAGCGCCCCGGAGCCGACGCGCCCGGCACCTGGCGGCCTGTCTCCGCAAGCGCCCCAAGGAGGAAACACCCCATGAAGCATCCTGTACTCGTGCTGCTGGGGCTGCTGGCCGCGGCCGCGGCACCCGTCTCCCATGCTGTGGAGATTCTGCGCTGGGAACGCATGCCGCTCGCGGTGCCGCTGAAGGTGGGCCAGGAGCGCATCGTGTTCATCGACCGGAACGTCCGCGTGGGCGTGCCCGCAGGCGTGGGCGAACGCCTGCGCGTGCAGAGCGCGGGTGGCGCGGTGTACCTGCGCGCCAGCGAGCCGATCGAGCCCACCCGGCTGCAATTGCAGGACGCCGACACGGGCGCGCTGATCCTGCTCGACATTGCGGCCGAGCCGCCCAAGGATGGCGAAGCCGAGCTGGAGCCGGTGCGCATCGTCGAGGGCAGCAGCACCCCGGCGCGCTATGGCGATCAGGCCGGCGGTGCCGATGAGGCCCCCGCGCGCGCCCAGGACCAGGTAGGCGCTCGTGCGGCGCGGCGCGAAACCCCAGTTCCGGTCGTCCTGACGCGCTTTGCCGCGCAGAACCTCTACGCGCCGCTGCGCACCGTGGAGCCGCTGCCGGGCGTCATGCGGGTGAACCTGCGCCGTGGCCTCGACCTCGGCACGCTGATGCCGACGCTGCCCGTGCGCGCGGTCGCGCTCGCGTCGTGGCGTCTGGAAGACCAGTGGGTCACCGCCGTGCGTCTGACCAACAGCAGCAGCGGCTGGGTCACGCTCGACCCGCGCGTGCTGCAAGGCGATTTCCTCACCGCCACCTTCCAGCACGAAGCGCTCGGCCCCCGCGGGACGCCCGAGGACACGACCGTCCTGTACCTGGTGACACGCGGACGCGGCCTCGCGCAATCGCTGCTGCCGGCGATCCACCGCTTCGACCCGGCTGCGCACCTGCCGCAGCCGGAAGCGGAAGCCGAGGACGGCAAGGAGGCCCGCCATGCGCAGTAACGGCTTGCTCAAGTGGCTGATGATCCCGGTCGCCTTGCTGGTGCTGTTCGTTGCCATCCGACTGTTCTCCGGCGGAAGCACGTCGGCACCGCCCGCCGCGGATGCCGGTTCCAAGCTCACGCCCGAGGAAATGAAGGCGTTGGGCATCGAAGGCGATACCCCGCGCGATACCGTGGCAACGCTCGTCGCCCAGGTGAAGCAGTTGCGCACCGAGCTTCAGACCGCGCTGACCGACAACAAGTCGCAGCGCGAGGAAAACCAGCGCCTGCGCCAGCGCGAGAACTCCATCGATCAGCGCATCAATTCGGCCCTCGAATCCGAACGCTCGAACCTGCGCCGCGACCAGGAACAGGCGGCCAGTGCGCGCCAGCAGACCGAAGGGCTGCTCGCCGACCTGCAGCGGCGTCTGGACAGCATCGGCGGGCGCGGCGGCGGCCATGCCGATCTGCCCGTGGGCCTGGGGCTGCGCGACGGCGACGAGGCCGGCATGGAAGGCGGCATGCGCTGGGTCGAACCGGACGACGCGAAGAAGGCCGAGGGACGCAACGGCAGTCGTGGCGCGGGCAGCGGCATGAGCTTCCCGACGAGCTTCGGCCCGGCGCAAAGCACGCTGGAAACGACCGCGGAAACCGTGGCGAACGCCGGCGCACGTGCGGCAGGCGTCAAGAGCGCCAAGCCGGTCTATACCGTGCCAACCAACTCGACGCTGATGGGGTCGGTCGCGATGACGGCGCTGATCGGCCGCGTGCCGATCGACGGGACGGTGAACGACCCGTATCCGTTCAAAATCCTGGTCGGCCCAGACAACCTGACCGCGAACGGGATTGACATCCCGGACGTGGCCGGCGCCGTGTTCTCCGGCACCGCATCGGGCGACTGGACGCTTTCGTGCGTGCGCGGTCAGGTGCGCAGCATCACCTTCGTCTTCCACGACGGCACGATCCGCACCATCCCCGAAGACCGCGACGGCAACCAGCAAAACAACCAGCAGCAGAACTCTCAAAGTGGAGGCCTGGGCTGGATCAGCGATCCGTATGGCATCCCTTGCGTCAGCGGCGAGCGGCGCAGCAACGCCCAGCAGTACCTCGGCTCGCAGGCCCTGATCACCGCGGCCGGTGCCGGCGTGGCCTCGCTGATCGACAGCGACAGCGGCCAGATGTCCTACGTCGGCGCCGACGGTTCCATCGGCAGCGTCGGCATCTCGGGCAACGAGGCCGTGGGCCGCATCCTGGCCGGTGGCGTGCGCGACATGGCGGACTGGGTGAACAAGCTGTACGGGCAGGCGTTCGCGGCCGTCTATGTCCAGCCCGGCGCGAAGGTCGCCGTCCACCTCGAAAAGCCGCTCGCCATCGACTTCGATCCCGAAGGCCGCAAGGTCGATCACCGCGCAGGAGAAAGCCATGCTCTCGAACTTGAATAGGGGCCTGGCGCTGGCCCTCGCCGTCGCGGTGCTCGGCGGCTGCGCCACCAGCAAGGAAAAGCTGCTGCCCCACGGCGACAGCACGATGATGGACATCTGGCAGCAGAACGCCGGCGACGGCGGCGGGAGCGCCGGCCAGGCGGCACGCCGGCAGTTGCTCGATGCCCGCCAGAGCCTGCGCCGGCCGCTGACCGAGGCCGACGTGCAGGCCGCGCCCGCCGAGCAGATGCGCTACACGCGCACCGCACGCAACGAGGTCTATCGCCAGTTCCACCGGCTGCCGAATCCCGATCTCGTCATGTACGTGTATCCACACTTGGCGGGCTCGGACCCTGTACCTGTGCCGGGCTACACGACGGTCTTCCCCCTCTATCAGCGCGTGCAGTACGCCATGCCGGGCGAGCGCGTGGAGGACTACTGATGCGCTGGAAACTTCCCTGGCCTAAGCCGGCCGCGCCGAAGCTGGCCGCATCCGGCATCGGCGACGAAGAGAAGCCGGACGGCTGGCAGCGCCATGTCCAGGCCTTGCACCAAGCCGGCATCCCCGAACCCGGCGCAGCGGTCCAGGGCCGCAGGCCAGCGACGGTAGCCGACGAGCAGGCGCTGTACGACGTCGCGCCGTCGTTCGCGGAACTGCTGCCTTGGGTGGAGTTCCTGCCGCAGTCGAAGTCCATGCTGCTGGAGGATGGGCAGTCGGTCGCTGCCTTCTACGAGCTGGTGCCGCTGGGCACCGAGGGGCGGGAACCCGGCTGGCTCGCACATGCCCGCGATGCCTTGGAGAACGCGCTCCAGGACTCTTTCGATGAGCTGGACGAAAACCCCTGGGTGCTCCAGCTCTACGCCCAGGACGAGCCCAGCTTCGACCAGTACATGCAGACCCTGCGCGACTACGTGCAGCCGCGCGCCCGCGATACCACGTTCACCGAGTTCTACCTGCGCTTCTTCGGCCACCACCTGCGCGCGGTCGCCAAGCCGGGCGGCCTGTTCGAGGACACGGTGGTCACGCGGCTGCGCTGGCGCGGCCAGACGCGGCGGGTGCGCATGGTGATCTATCGCCGTGCCACCGGGCAGGCAAGCCGCCGCGGCCAGACGCCCGAGCAGATGCTGAACATCGTCTGCGACCGCCTGTGCGGCGGCTTGGGGAACGCCGGCATCCAGGCACGGCGCATGGTCGCGGCCGACGTCCACGACTGGCTGCTGCGGTGGTTCAATCCGCGCCCCGCGATGCTTGGGCCGAGTGCAGAGGACCGGGAGCGCTTCTACGCGATGGCGCGCTACCCCGACGAGGCCGAGGACGGCGAAATCGAGCTGGCGAGCGGGCGGGATTTCAGCCAGCGGTTGTTCTTCGGCCAGCCACGCTCCGACGTGGAGCATGGCACCTGGTACTTCGATGGCATGCCGCACCGCGTGCTGATCACCGACCGGCTGCGCATGCCGCCCGGCACCGGACACCTGACCGGCGAGACCCGCAAAGGGGATGCCATCAACACGCTGTTCGACCAGATGCCGGAAGACACCTTGCTTTGTCTCACGATGGTCGCCACGCCGCAGGATGTCCTGGAAGCGGATCTCAACCACCTGGCGAAGAAGGCGGTGGGCGAGACGCTGGCGTCGGAGCAGACGCTCAAGGACGTGCAGGAAGCCCGCTCCCTCATCGGCAGCGCGCACAAGCTCTACCGGGGGACGCTGGCGTTCTACCTGCGCGGACGCGACGAAGCGGAACTGGACCGGCGCGGCCTCGACCTGGCGAACGTGATGCTCAACGCCGGCTTGCAGCCGGTGCGCGAGGACGACGAGGTGGCACCGCTCAACAGCTACTTGCGCTGGCTGCCGTGCTGCTACAACCCCGGCCAAGATCGGCGCAGGTGGTACACCCAACTGATGTTCGCGCAGCACATCGCGAACGTGTCCCCGGTGTGGGGCCGCGCCCAGGGCACGGGGCACCCCGGCATCACGATGTTCAACCGTGGTGGCGGCCCGATCACCTTCGATCCGCTCAATCGCCTGGATCGGCAGATGAACGCCCACCTGTTCCTGTTCGGCCCTACCGGCTCGGGCAAGTCAGCGACGCTCAACAACCTCTTGAACCAGGTCACGGCGATATACCGCCCGCGGCTGTTCATCGTGGAGGCCGGCAACAGCTTCGGCCTGTTCAGCGATTTCGCCAAGCGCCTGGGTCTGACCGTGAACCGGGTCAAGCTGGCCCCTGGCTCGGGCATCAGCCTCGCGCCGTTCGCCGATGCGCGCCGGCTGATCGAAACGCCGAGCGACGTGCAGACCCTCGATGCCGACGCGCTGGACGAAGACCTGCCACCGGATGCCTCGGCCATGGAGGCGGACGAGCAGCGCGACGTGCTGGGCGAACTGGAGATCACGGCGCGGCTGATGATCACGGGCGGCGAGGACAAGGAGGAAGCCCGGATGACGCGGGCCGATCGCTCGTTGATCCGGCAGTGCATCCTCGACGCCGCCGAGCACTGTGTGGCCGAGAAGCGCACGGTGCTCACGCGCGATGTGCGCAACGCGCTGCGCACCCGCGGCCAGGACCCGACGCTGCCCGAGATGCGGCGCGTGCGGCTGCTGGAGATGGCGGACGCGATGGATATGTTCTGCCAAGGCACGGACGGCGAGATGTTCGACCGCGACGGCACGCCGTGGCCCGAAGCCGACATCACCCTGGTCGATCTGGCGACCTACGCCCGCGAGGGCTACAACGCCCAGCTCTCCATCGCCTACATCAGCCTGATCAGCACGGTGAACAACATCGCCGAGCGCGACCAGTACCTGGGCCGCCCGATCATCAACGTCACCGACGAAGGCCACATCATCACGAAGAATCCGCTGCTCGCGCCCTACGTCGTGAAAATTACAAAGATGTGGAGAAAGTTGGGGGCCTGGTTCTGGCTCGCGACGCAGAACATCGACGACCTGCCGCGCGCCGCGGAGCCCATGCTCAACATGATCGAGTGGTGGATCTGTCTCAGCATGCCGCCCGATGAAGTCGAGAAGATCGCGCGGTTCCGCGAACTCTCGCCCGCGCAGAAGGCGCTGATGCTTTCGGCGCGCAAGGAAGCGGGGAAATTCACCGAAGGCGTCATTCTCTCCAAGAGCATGGAAGTGCTGTTCCGCGCCGTGCCACCGAGCCTGTACCTCGCCCTCGCGCAGACAGAACCCGAGGAGAAGGCCGAACGCTACCAGCTCATGCAGCAGTACGGCTGCACCGAACTGGAAGCGGCTTTCAAGGTGGCCGAGAAGATCGACCAGGCCCGCGGCATCGAGTCGCCGGCCTTGGAACTGTCGTAAACCGGAGAACGCCATGGAACAGAAACGTCCTTCCATTCCGATGCAGGTCCAGGCGTTCCGCCGTCGTCGCTGGCGGCCTCGCTGGCCCTGGGTATTGGCTGCCGCGCTGGTCGCGCTGCTGCTGATCTGGCTGGTGTCCCGGACGCCCGGCGAATCCTCAGCGCCGTCGCCCGCGCCGGTCAGCACGGCGCAGGTCGCTGGGCCACCCTGGCAGATGGGCAACCCGGAAGGCCGTTTCACGCTGACGCTCTATGCCGACCTGGAATGCCCGTTCTGCCGGGAATACTTCCCGCAACTCAAGCGGTGGGTCGGCAACAACACCGACGTGGCGCTGCAATGGCATCACCAGCCGCTGGCCGCGCATGAGCCTGCCGCGTCGGCCGAGGCACGTCTGGCCGAGTGCGCCGCCGAAGCGAGCGGGCATGCGGCGTTCTGGCAGGCGGTCGAATGGGTCTATGCCCACACGCGCAGCGATGGCCAGGGCTTGCCCGATGGCTTGCGTTACCCCGAAACAACGTCAGCCATCGAGCAGTGCATGGCGAGCGAGCGGCCCAACGCGGCCATCCGCGCCCAGGCCGCAGAAGCCACCAAGAGCGGCGTGACCGCCACGCCGTCGCTGCGACTGCTCGATCGCCAGACGGGCCAGGCCATCCTGCTGCAGGGGCCGATCGAGGGCGATGCCTTGCTGTCGGCCATGGACATGCTGGCGGCCGGGGACATGGCCAGCGACGCGGCGGCTTCACCCGCCACCCCCACATCCGAAATGCCCGCCGACGTTATCGGCGACATGCCCAGGTAGCCCTCGGTCTTGGAGGCTACGGCGCGGCTTGCCGCGCTGACCGCTACCCGTTCGCTTTCGCATCCTGGCCGCGAACAATCACCGCCGCGCGGTGATGGATGCACCTTGTTCTGCTGTTTCCATCCCCAGGAGGGCTTGCCCTCCCAGGGTGGCGCCCTCCGCTCACTTTCTGGAGGTCCGCCATGTCTCTCGTTGCCAACGACTCCTGCATGGAGCCACGTTTTTCCCCCGCGTCCCAATCCGATGACTGGATCATCCGGCAAGCCATCGCGCTGCTGGAGCAGCGGGTCTTCAAGAAGGGGCCGTCCCTGGAGAGGCCTGCGGCCGTCAAGGACTACCTGCGCCTGAAACTGGCCGCCGAGCCCAATGAAATCTTCGCCATCGTGTTCCTCAACAGCATGCACGAGGTGCTGGCCTACGAGCCGATGTTCAGAGGCACGATCCATTCGACCTCGGTGCATGCGCGTCCGATCGTGCAGCGTGCCTTGGAACTGAATGCGGCAGCGGTCATTT
>NZ_JBICCO010000029.1:0-73448 GCF_043119405.1 Achromobacter sp. 413638 | reverse complement strand
TGTGGCCAAGAAGAAGGACGGCACCGAGGACATCAAGCTGCTGCCGGCCTGCAACCTGCCGCTGACAGGCGTGGGCGTGGTCAACCTGATCATCACCGACCTGGGCGTGATGGAAGTCACCGAGGGCGGCCTGAAGCTGCTGGAAGTGGCGCCGGGCGTGACGGTCCAAGAGATCCAGTCCAAGACGCTGGCCAAGCTGGATGTGTCGGCGGTGAAGTAGGCGCCGTCTCGCGCAAGCAGAGGAAAGCCCCGCGAGGGGCTTTTTTCTTGCCTGTGCGAGCGGCGCGCGCGGGCGGCTCAGCGCGCGGCGAACGCGTCGATCCCGGTGAGCCCGGCGGACAGCGCCCAAAGCCGCGCGGCTGCGTCGGGATCGACCGCGTGCGGGCGCACGCCGGCGAAGGAGGGAGCTTCGCCCAGGTCCAGCGCGGCGACGTCGCAATCCTCGCAGTACAGGCCGCCCATGCCTTCCAGCTGCGGCGAGGCGGCTGCCCAGGTCTGGGTGGCCGCGCCCTGCTGCACGGTCTTGAAGCTGGGGTCGGCTGGCTGGCCGCTGGCGTCCAGCCAGCCCGCGGCCGTCATTTCTGCCCGCGTCAGGTGGCGTTGCAGCGGCGTGAAGATCTTGCCGGGATGCAGCGAAAAGGCGCGCACGCCATGCTCTCGTCCCAGCTTGTCCAGATGCAGGGCAAACAGGGCGTTCGCGGTTTTCGACTGCCCGTAGGCCAGCCATTTGTCGTAGCCCCGCGTGAACTGCACATCGTCCCAGCGCATGCCGGATTGATGGTGTCCGGCGGACGAGACGGCGACCACGCGCGCGCCGCTGCGGAGCGCCGGCCAGAGCAGGTTGGCCAGCGCGTAATGGCCCAGGTGGTTGGTGGCGAACTGGGCTTCCCAACCCGGCCCGACGCGGGTCTCGGGGCAGGCCATGATGCCCGCGCTGCAGATCAGCATGTCGACATGCTGTCCGCCGGCCAGGAAGCGCCGGGCGAAATCGCGCACGCTGTCCAGCCTGGCGAGATCCAGCGGTTCGACCTGGACCCCGGCGATGTCGCGAGTCTGCGCGCGGGCGGCCTCGGCGTCGCGCGCCGCGACGATGACGCGCGCGCCGGCCTGGGCCAGCGCGCGGGTGGTTTCCAGTCCCAGGCCGGAGTGGCCGCCGGTGACGATGGCGGTGGCGTGGGACAGGTCCAGGCCGGCGAGCACCGCCTGCGCGGTGGTGGCGGCGCCGAAACCGGAGCCGATCGGAAACTGCGGATGGGGCATGGCAAATCCTTGTAAGCCTCGGGATGTCCGGATGGAATCCATGCACTGCATTCTGCGCACTGGACTTGAGACTGTGAATGCAGCAAAGTCCGCTACTCTGTCGAGATCGTCCGAGGCCGCGCCATGGATCCGTTGTCCGAAGTCCTAGCCCTGTTGAATACCCAAAGTTCCTTCTTCGCCGGCCTGAAGGCGGGCGGCGATTGGGCCATCGACTTTCCCGCGCCCGATGGCATCAAGTTCAACGCGGTCGTCGAGGGCGCCTGCTGGCTGAGCGTCGAGGGCGTGGCGCAGGCGATCCGGCTGGAACGCGGCGATTGCTTCCTGCTGTCGCGCAGGCGGACGTTTTCATTGCGCAGCGATCCCGGCCTGCCGGCCGTTCCGGCGGATCAGGTGTATCGCCATGCCGTCCAGGGCATCGCCCGCTGTGGCACGGCCGATGGGTTCTTCCTGATCGGCGGGCGCTTCGCGTTCGGCGAGGCCGCCGGCTTGCTGGTCGACGGACTGCCGCCCGTCGCCGTGGTCAAGAGCGGATCGGAGCAGGCGGCGGTGCTGAGCTGGGCCTTACGGCGCCTGGCCCACGAGCTGGCGCACGCCTCGCCGGGCGGCGCCATCGTGATCCAGCACCTGGGCCACATCATGCTGGTGGAAATGCTGCGGCTCTATCTGGAGCGGGGCGGCGATGGCGCGCCGAGCTGGCTGCTGGCGGTTTCGGATCCTCGCATCGGCGCGGCGATCCAGGCGATCCACGCCGATCCCGCGCGCGTCTGGACCGTCGAGGCGCTGGCCGAGGTCGCGGGCGTATCGCGCTCCACGCTGGCCTTGCATTTCAAGCGCAAGGCGGGCATCGCGCCGCTGGAATACGTGCTGCGCTGGCGCATGCAACTGGCGGCGCGCGCGCTGACAGGCAGCCAGGCGACGATTTCCTCGGTCGCGCAGAAGCTGGGCTATGACTCCGACAGCGCGTTCAGCCATGCCTTCAAGCGTGTCATGGGCAGCGCGCCGAGCGTGTACCGGCGGCCGCCGGTTCCGCCGGACGGGCAGCAGGGCCGGTAGAGCCGGCGGCTTTCGTGTCCGCGCGCCCCGCCGCGCTCAGGCCGGCTCATCCAGCAGCATCCCGATGTGCGGGATGTTGTCTTCCATGTATTCCTCGGTCACGGCCTTGAAGCCGTGCGCGCCGTAGTAGCGCTGCAGGTGCGCCTGCGCGCTCAGGTAGATGGGCTGGCCGGGCCAGACGCGGCGAATTTCCTCCTTGGCGCGGCGCACCAGCTCATGGCCCAGGCCCGCGCCGCGCGCCGAGGGCGCGGTGACGACCCGGCCGATCACGGCCCGGCCTTCGTTGCGGGCCGGTTCCAGCAGCCGGCAGTAGGCGACCAGCGCGCCATTGTCCCAGGCCATCAGGTGCTGCGTCTGGCCTTGCAGGTCCTGGCCGTCCATGTCCAGGTAGGGGCAGTTCTGCTCCATGACGAACACCACCGAGCGCAACGTCAGCAGCGCGTAGAGTTCGGCGGTGGTCAGGTCGGCGTGGGGCTTGCAGGTCCAGGCGGGCATGGGGGAATTCCAGGGTGGGGAGCGGCGGCGAATGCCGTCCGGGGTTCGGGCGTGGCCGCCGCGAGGGGAGCCGCGTAAGCGTACCGCAGACCGCCCCCGATTTTCGGCGGCTTGTTACAAGTAATCACGGGTATACCCCTAGTATGAAAATCTATTTTCTTATCTAAAATTTATCTGTAAACGAATTTACATAATTTTCTGCCACGTTTTCCGCGCCATTCCGCTCGCTTCCCCATGAACAAAGCCGTCCTCACGATCGCTGATCGGATCGCCCGGGCCCAGCCCGCGCTGAGCCGTACCCAGCACAAGATGGCCGAGTACGTGCTGGCGCACCAGTTCCGCGTCGCCACCATGACGATCGACGAGTTCGCCGCGGCGGTGGGCGTGTCGGTGGCGACAGCCAACCGTTTCGCGCGGGCGCTGGAACTGCCGGGCTACCCGCAGTTCCGCGCCGAGCTGGCGCGCGGTTTCGAGGCCGCGCTGGAACCCGTGGAAAAGCTGCGCACCGAGCTGGCGCATTCGGCCAGCGCCGTGCAGATCTTCGCCGCCACCCTGGAAGAAGACATCCGCAACGCCCAGCGCAACCTGCAAGGATTGGACGCCGAGGCCTGCGAGCAGGCCGTCGACATCATCCTGGGCGCCGATCGCGTCTTCATCATCGGTTTCGGCGCCAGCGGCTTCCTGGCCGGCATGCTGCAACGCGGCCTGTGCATGCACCTGCACTCGGTCGAGTCGCTCGCCGGCCCCGGCGGCGTGTCCCACGCCGCCCGCCAGATGTCGCGCATGACCAGCAAGGATCTGGTCATCGCCATCGCCTTCCCGCGCTACCTGGCCGACACGGTCACGCTGGCCAATGCGGCCAAGCAGGCCGGCGTGCCGGTGCTGGTGCTGACCGACAAGCCCACGTCGCCGCTGGCGCCCGCCGCGTCCGTGGTGCTGTACGCGGTGTCGACGCGCCAGCTGATACCCAATTCCGAGACCGCGGCGCTGGGGCTGATCGAAGCCCTGTCGGCCGCCGTGGCCTATCGCGCCAAGAATTCCGTCGCGGCCGCGGCCGGGGTGACCCAGTCCGTGATGCCGTGGCTCATACATGGAGTAGGTAAACGATGATTCAACCCGTGATCGCCATTCACGGCGGCGCCGGCGCGATGTCCCGCGCGGCCATGTCCCCGGAGAAAGAACAGGAGTACCTGGGCGCGCTGAAGTCCATCGTGCAAGCCGGCCAGGCCGTGCTGGCCGCCGGCGGCAGCGCCCTGGACGCGGTCACCGAGGCCGTGCGCCTGCTGGAGGACTGCCCGCTGTTCAACGCTGGCCACGGTTCGGTCTTCACCAGCGCCGCGACGCACGAGCTGGACGCCGCCATCATGGACGGCGCCACGCTGCGCTCGGGCGCCATCGCCAACGTGCACCGCGTGCGCAACCCGATCTTCGCGGCGCGCAAGGTCATGGAGAACAGCAAGCACGTGTTCTTCGTGGGCGAGGGCGCCGAGGACTTCGCCCGCCAGGAAGGGCTGGAGCTGGTTGACCCGTCCTATTTCTCGACCGAAGCCCGCCGCGAGCAGCTGCTGCGCGTGCAGCGCGAGACGCCCGAGGCCGCCGTGCTGGACCATGACGGCCAGGCCATGGTGGCGCGCGGCCAGCCCGCGCCGGCCGACCCGCTGGACGCCGACAAGAAGTTCGGCACGGTGGGCGCGGTGGCGGTCGATGCCCAGGGCAACCTGGCCGCGGCCACGTCCACCGGCGGCATCACCAACAAGCAGATCGGCCGCGTCGGCGACGCTCCGCTGATCGGCGCCGGCACCTATGCCAGCAACAAGACCTGCGCTGTGTCGGCGACGGGCACCGGCGAGATGTTCATCCGCATGGTTGCCGCCTATGACGTGGCGGCGCAGATGGAATACGCCGGCGCCAGCCTGGCGCAGGCCGCCGACAGCGTCGTGATGGACAAACTGCCGACGATCGAAGGCAAGGGCGGCCTGGTGGCCGTGGACGCGCAGGGCAATGTGGCCCTGCCGTTCAACACCGAAGGCATGTACCGCGGTTATGGCCGGGTGGGCGAAGCGCCCGTCGTGGCCATTTATCGCTAAGGCGCGCGGCGTCCCCCTGGGGACGGCAGGCTCGCGCAGGGCTTTTTACACCGCCGTCCGGCCAAGCCGGGCGGCGGAATTTTCGAGTTTTGGGGATTGAAGAAAGATGGTTGATCGCGCTAACAGCCTGGCGATGCCGGATAACCGCGTGGTCCAGGTCGACGACCTGACGGTGCGCTTCGTCGGCTCGGAGCGCACGGTCGAAGCCGTGCGCAACCTGTCCTTCCACGTGGACCGGGGCGAGACCCTGGCCATCGTGGGCGAGTCCGGTTCCGGCAAGTCGGTGACCTCGCTGGCGCTGATGCGCCTGGTCGAGCACGGCGGCGGCTGCATCGCCCAGGGCAACATGGCGCTGCGCCGGCGCAACGGCACGGTGGTCGATCTGGTCAATTCCAGCCAGCGCGTCATGCGCAATGTGCGCGGCGCGGACATGGCCATGATCTTCCAGGAACCCATGACCTCGCTGAACCCGGTGTTCACCGCCGGGGACCAGATCGCCGAATCGATCCGCCAGCACCAGGGCAAGGATGCTGCCGCCGCGCGCGCCGAGGCGCTGCGCATGCTGGAACAGGTGCGCATTCCCGAGGCCAAGTCGGTGCTGGATCGCTTCCCGCATCAGCTGTCCGGCGGCATGCGCCAGCGCGTCATGATCGCCATGGCGCTGGCCTGCAAGCCGGCGCTGCTGATCGCCGACGAGCCGACCACCGCGCTGGACGTGACCATTCAGGCCCAGATCCTGCAACTGATTCGCCAGCTGCAGGAAGAAATGCACATGGGCGTGGTGTTCATCACCCACGACATGGGTGTGGTGGCCGAAGTGGCCGACCGCGTGCTGGTCATGTATCGCGGCGACAAGGTCGAGGAAGGCCCGTCCGAACGCGTGTTCGCCGATCCCCGTCACGCCTACACCCGCGCGCTGCTGTCCGCGGTGCCCAAGCTGGGCGCCATGCAGGGCACCGACCTGCCGGCCCGCTTTCCGCTGCTGCAGGTGGACGGCAAGGCCCAGCCCGTGGCCGAGCCCGCCGCCGCGAGCACCCAGGAAGTGCCGGCCGCGCGCAGGGAACCGATCCTCAGCGTGCGCGACCTGGTCACGCGCTTCGATCTGCGCGGCGGCATCATGAGCCGCGTGCAGCGCCGCGTGCATGCCGTCGAGAAGGTCAGCTTCGACCTGTACCCCGGCGAGACGCTGTCGCTGGTGGGCGAGTCGGGCTGCGGCAAATCCACCACCGGCCGTTCGCTGCTGCGCCTGGTCGAAAGCCAGGGCGGCGAGATCCGCTTCGGCGGCCGCGACATCGTGCGCCTGAAGAACAGCGAGCTGCAATCGCTGCGCCGCGACATCCAGTTCGTGTTCCAGGATCCCTTCGCCTCGCTCGATCCGCGCGTCACGGTCGGCTTCTCGATCATGGAGCCGCTGCTGGTGCACGGCGTGTCCAAGGGCAAGGAGGCCGAACGCCGTGTCGCCGAACTGCTCGAGCGCGTCGGCCTGCCGCCAGAGGTGGCGCAGCGCTATCCGCACGAATTTTCCGGCGGCCAGCGCCAGCGCGTCTGCATCGCGCGCGCCCTGGCCCTGAATCCCAAGGTCGTGATCGCCGACGAATCGGTGTCGGCGCTGGACGTGTCGATCCAGGCGCAGATCGTGAACCTGCTGATCGACCTGCAGCGCGACATGGGCATCGCCTTCCTGTTCATCTCGCACGACATGGCCGTGGTCGAGCGCGTCAGCCACCGCGTGGCGGTGATGTACCTGGGCCAGATCGTCGAGATCGGCCCGCGCCGCGAGATTTTCGAGAACCCGCAGCACCCGTACACCAAGAAGCTGATGTCGGCCGTGCCGATCGCCGATCCGGCGCGCCGCCACATGAAGCGCACCTTGTTGTCCGATGAAATTCCCAGCCCGATCCGCAAGCTCGGCGACGAGCCGGTGGTGCAGCCGCTGGTGCAGGTAGGCAAGGACCACTTCGTCGCCCGCCACCCCGTTGGCGGCGCGTACTGAGCGGCCGCGCCGTGCAGTTGTGCCATATCTGAAGTTTCTTCCAACAAACCCCATAGCTTCCTCACGGAACCAGGAGTTGCAATGATGAAAGTTTTGCGCCCCACCAAGCTGATGGCCGCCGCCGCGGTGGCTTTCGGCATGCTCAGTTCGCCGCTGGCGCACGCTTCCAAGGACGTGACGTTTGCCGTCGCCATCGCCCTGGAAACGCTCGATCCGTACAACACCAACAGCACCCTGAACCAGGCGGCCGGCAAGGCCTACTACGAAGGCCTGTTCGAGTTCGACAAGGACCTGAAGGTCCAGAAGGTGCTGGCCACCGACTACACCGTCAGCGAAGACGGCCTGGTCTACACGTTCAAGCTGCGCGAAGGCGTCAAGTTCCATGACGGCACCGACTTCAACGCCGAAGCCGTCAAGATCAACTTCGACCGCCCGGCCAACCCGGACAACCGCCTGTCGCGCTACATCCAGTTCAGCGTCATCGAGAAGACCGAAGTGGTGGATCCGCTGACGATCAAGATCACGCTGAAGAAGCCGTTCTCGGCCTTCATCAACGCGCTGGCCCACCCGGCCGCCATGATGATCTCGCCGGCCGCGCTGGCCAAGTACGGCAAGGAAATCGGCTTCCACCCGGTGGGCACCGGCCCGTTCGAATTCGTCGAATGGAAGCCGGCCGAATACCTGAAGGTCAAGAAGTTCGACGGTTACTGGAAGAAGGGCTACCCGAAGGTCGACACGCTGACCTTCCGCACCGTCACCGACAACAACACGCGCGCCGCCGTGGTCCAGACCGGCGAGGCTCAGTTCGCCTTCCCGGTGCCGTTCGAGCAGGCCGCCGTGCTGAAGAAGAACGACAAGCTGGACGTGATCGATCACCAGAACTCGATCATGACCCGCTACCTGTCGATGAACGTGCAGCAAAAGCCGTTCGACAACCCCAAGGTGCGCGAAGCCATCAACTACGCCATCAACAAGGAAGCGCTGGCCAAGGTCGCGTTCTCGGGCTACGCCTCCGTGGTCGAAGGCGTGGTGCCGCAGGGCGTGGACTACGCCTACAAGACCGGCGCCTGGCCGCATGACATCAAGAAGGCCAAGGCCCTGCTGGCCGAAGCCGGCTACCCCAACGGCTTCGAAAGCACGCTGTGGTCGGCCTACAACGACGGCACGTCGGTCAAGGCGGTCCAGTTCCTGCAGCAGCAGCTGGCCCAGGTCGGCATCAAGGTGTCGGTGGAAGTGCTGGAATCCGGCCAGCGCGTGCAGCGCGTGCAGCAGGTGCAGAAGCCCGAGGAAGCCAAGGTCCGCATGTACTACGCCGGCTGGTCCTCGTCGACCGGCGAGGCCGACTGGGGCCTGCGTCCGCTGCTGACCACGCCGGCTTTCCCGCCCGTGCTCAACAACGTGTCGTACTACTCGAACAAGGCGGTTGACGACGGCGTGCAGCAAGCGCTGGCCACGACCGATCGCGCCAAGAAGACCGAGATCTACAAGAACGTTCAGGAAACCATCTGGAAGGACGCCCCGTGGGCCTTCCTGGTGACCCAGAACAACCTGTACGTCCGTTCGAAGAACCTGTCGGGCGTGTACGTGGAACCGGACACCTCGTTCTGGTTCGGCGACATCGAACTGAAGCAGTAAACCTTGCAGTAACCCCCGGGGCCGTAAGGCCCCACAGTTAGGCCGCATGCGGCGGGAACATGACGTTCCCGCCGCTGTCGCAGGAATTTCAATGCTGACCTACATCGTCAAACGTCTTTTGGGCATGATCCCCACGCTGCTGCTGGTGGCCGTGGTCGTGTTCCTGTTTGTGCACATGCTTCCGGGCGACCCGGCGCGACTGGCCGCGGGCCAGGAGGCCGACCAGCAGACCGTCGAACTCGTGCGTAAGGAACTCGGGCTGGATCTGCCCCTGCCGCAGCAGTTCGTGCGCTACTTCAGCCACATGCTGCAAGGCGACCTGGGTACCTCGCTGCGTACCAAGCGCCCCGTCTCGACCGAAATCGCCGACCGCTTCATGCCCACGCTGTGGCTGACGATCGCCAGCATGGTCTGGTCCGTCGCCTTCGGCATGATCATCGGCATCGTCTCGGCCGTCTGGCGCAACCGCTGGCCCGACCGCCTCGGCATGACGCTGGCGGTGTCCGGCATCTCGTTCCCCGCCTTCGCGCTGGGCATGATGCTGATGCAGATCTTCTCCGTGAACCTGGGCTGGCTGCCGACCGTCGGCGCCTCGACCTGGCAACACTACATCCTGCCGTCCATCACGCTGGGCGCGGCGGTGGCCGCCGTGATGGCGCGCTTCACCCGCGCGTCCTTCGTGGAAGTGGTGCAGGAAGACTTCGTGCGAACCGCCCGCGCCAAGGGCCTGACCGAGCGCCGCGTGATCATCAAGCACGCGCTGCGCAACGCGCTGATTCCGGTGGTCACGATGATGGGCCTGCAGTTCGGCTTCCTGCTGGGCGGCTCCATCGTGGTCGAGACCGTGTTCAACTGGCCCGGCCTGGGCCGGCTGCTGGTCGACGCCGTCACCCAGCGCGACTATCCGGTGATCCAGGGCCTGGTGCTGCTGTTCTCGCTGGAATTCATCCTGATCAACCTGATTGTCGACGTGCTCTACGGCGTCATCAATCCCAGCATCCGTTACAAGTGAGGCGGCCATGAGCAATACGACACCCGCCACTACCATCGCCGCCGCTTCCCAGAACGACGTGCGCACGCCCGCCACCGAGTTCTGGCGCAAATTCAAGAAGCAGAAGCTGGCCGTCGGCGCCGGCATCTTCGTCCTGCTGCTGGTCGTGGTGGCGATCTTCGCCCCCTGGATCGTGCCGTTCGACGCCGAGAACTTCTTCGACTACGACGCGCTCAACGCCGGCCCCTCGCTGACCCACTGGCTGGGCGTGGACTCGCTGGGCCGCGACATCTTCAGCCGCATCGTGATGGGCGCCCGCATCTCGCTGGCCGCCGGCTTCCTGTCCGTCTTCATGGGCGCCATCGTCGGCACCTTCATGGGCCTGATGGCGGGCTACTACGAAGGCTGGTGGGAACGCATCACCATGCGCGTCTCGGACGTGCTGCTGGCCTTCCCCGGCATGCTGCTGGCCATCGGCGTGGTCGCCATCCTGGGCTCCAGCATGGTCAACGTGATCGTGGCCGTGGCCGTGTTCAGCGTGCCGGCCTTCGCCCGCCTGGTGCGCGGCAACACGCTGTCGATCAAGCAGATGACCTACGTCGAAGCGGTCAAGAGCGTGGGCGCGTCCGACTGGACCATCATCATGCGCCACATCCTGCCCGGCACGATCTCGCCGATCGTGGTGTACGGCACGATGCGTATCGGCACCTCGATCATCACCGCGGCCAGCCTGTCGTTCCTGGGCATGGGCGCCTCGCCTCCCACGCCCGAGTGGGGCGCGATGCTGAACGAGGCCCGCGCCGACATGGTGATCGCGCCGCACGTGGCCATCTTCCCGGCGCTGGCGATCTTCCTGACCGTGCTGGCGTTCAACCTGCTGGGCGACGGCCTGCGCGACGCGCTCGATCCCAAGATCGACCGCAAGTAATCCCACGCCGCCGTCCCGTCCGCGCGCGCGCCTACCGGCGCGCGCATCCGGCGAGGGACGGCGGCGTTTCGCATTCTGGAGCGATACATGGCTGAGCTGGACACCCAAGCGCCGGACATTCCCCGCATCGGCGATTTGCCGGCGGGCCCCCTGGATTCCATCTGCGACGTCGGCGACGTCACCGTGGGCCACGTCACGCTGGCCGATGGCGCATCGCAGACCGGCGTGACCGTGGTGCGCACGCACGCCGGCGACCCGTTCCTGGACAAGACGCCCGCCGCCGCCACCGTGCTCAACGGCTTCGGCAAGAGCACGGGGCTGGTGCAGGTGCAGGAGCTGGGCGTGCTGGAAACGCCCATCGCGCTGACCAACACCTTCGGCGTGGGCACCGTGGCCAACGCGCAGATCCGCGCCGCCGTGGCAGCCAATCCCGCCATTGGCCGCGAGCTGTCCACGGTCAATCCGCTGGTGTTCGAGTGCAACGACGGCTACCTGAATGACATCCAGGCCATGGCGGTGCAGGAAGCGCACTACGCCCAGGCGCTGGCCGCGGCCGGCAAGCGGATGGCGCAGGGCGCGGTCGGCGCCGGGCGCGGCATGTCCTGCTTTTCGTTCAAGGGCGGCATCGGCTCGGCCTCGCGCCTGGCCGAGGTCCAGCCCGGCCAACGCTACACCGTGGGCGCGCTGGTGCTGGCCAACTTCGGCCGCCTGCCCAACCTGACCGTGGCCGGCCGTCCGTTCGGCCGCCGGCTGTCGCAACAGCTCGACGCCAGCCTGGCGCAGGCCGGCGAGAACGCCGTGATCACGCCGGAGAAGGGCTCGATCATACTGCTGCTGGCCACCGACGCGCCGCTGGACGCGCGCCAGCTGCGCCGCCTGTCGCTGCGCGCCGGCGCCGGCCTGGCCCGCACCGGCTCGGTGTTCGGCCATGGCAGCGGCGACATCGCGCTGGCCTTTTCCACCGCCTACACCGTGCCGCAGCTGGCCGACCGGCCGATGCCGGCGATCGCCATGCTGCACGAAACCCGCATCGACCCGCTGTTCGAGGCGGCGGCGCAGGCCTGCGAGCAGGCCATCATTGCCGCGCTCTGGCGCGCTGACAGCGTGACCGGCCGCGATGGCCATCGCCGCGCCAGCATCCGCGAAGCCGCGCCGCAATGGCAACAATGGCTCGCTGATTCCGCATTCTGAACATCCCTAGGACTGACTCCATGAAGATCCTGATCTCCACCGATATCGAAGGCGTCGCCGGCGTCTTCCATTCCGAGCAAGTGCGCGCCGGCAACGGCGAATACGAGCGCGCCCGCGCCTGGATGACCGCCGAGGCCAACGCCGCCGTGCAGGGCGCCATCGCCGGCGGCGCCGAGGACATTCTGGTCAACGATTCGCACGGCGGTTTCCGCAATCTGCTGCCCGACGGCCTGGATGAGCGCGCCCGCCTGGTGCTGGGCAAGCCGCGCTACCTGGGCATGATGGGCGGGCTGGAAGAGGGCTGCGACGCGGTCTTCATGATCGGCTACCACTCGCGTTCGCAGGGGCGTGGCATCCTGGCCCACACCATCAACAGCTTCGCCTTCGCCCGCGTGTTCATCAACGGCATGGAGCTGGGCGAGGCCGGCCTGTATGGCGCGCTGGCCGGCGAGATGGGCGTGCCCGTGATCCTGGCGACCGGCGACGACGTCTTCATCAGCGAAACCTCGGACCTGTTCCCCGGCGCGCAATGGGTGCAGACCAAGGTGGCGCACGGGCAGGGCAGCGGCGTCACGCTGTCGCCGGCGGCCTCGCGCCGCGCCATCGCGGCCGCCGCCGAGACGGCCGTGCGCAACCTGAAAAAGGCGGTTCCTTTCCGCATCCCCGCGCCTATAGAATGCCGGTTGCAGACGCAGAGCCCGGCGCTGGCCGACCTGTTCTGCATGTGGCCCACGCTGGAGCGCGTGGACGGCGTGACCCTGACGTTCACCACGGACAGCATGCAGTCGGCCGTCCGCACGCTGAACAGCCTGGCCGCCATGTCTTTCATGTTGCGTTGAGGATCCCTTTCCCATGTCCAGTACCGATGCCCGTATCGCCCTGCTGCGGCAGGCCATGAGCCGCCGCGGCCTGTCCGCCTACATCGTGCCGTCCTCGGACCCGCACCTGTCCGAATACCTGCCGGCGCGCTGGCAGGGGCGGCGCTGGCTGTCGGGCTTCACGGGCTCGGTGGGCACGCTGGTGGTCACGGCCGATTTCGCCGGCCTGTGGGTCGACAGCCGCTACTGGGTGCAGGCCGAGGCGCAGCTGGCCGGCACCGGCGTGCAGCTGATGAAGATCGCGCTGGCCACCACGCCCGGCCATGTGGATTGGCTGGCCGCCAACACGCGGGCGGGTCAGCGCATCGGCGTGGACGGACAGGTGCTGGGCCTGGCGGCCTTCCGCGCCTTGTCGGCCGCCGCCGCCGCGTCGGGCGCCTCGCTGGAGATCGGCGCCGACCTGCTGGACGACATCTGGGAAGGCCGCGCCGGCCTGCCGGACGCGCGCATCTACGAACACGTCGCGCCACAGGCCTGCGTCAGTCGCGCCGACAAGCTGGCGCAGGTGCGCGAGGCCATGCGCAAGCATGGCGCCGACGCGCACTTCATCAGCACGCTCGACGACATCGCCTGGCTCTTCAACCTGCGCGGCGCCGACGTGGACTACAACCCGGTGTTCGTCGGCCATGCGCTGGTCGGTCTGGACTACGCCACGCTGTTCGTGGCCGAAGGCAAGGTGGACGAGACCTTGCGCGCCGTCCTGGCCGCGGACGGCGTGGACGTCGCTGGCTATGCCCAGGCCGCCGAGGCGCTGGGCTCGCTGGAGCTGGACCAGACCCTGCTGATCGACCCGGCCCGCGTCACCTGCGGCGTGTTCCACGCCATGAATCCGGACGTGCCGCGCGTCGAGGCGATCAATCCGTCCACGCTGCTGAAGTCGCGCAAGACCGAGGCCGAACTGGCCAATGTGCGCCAGGCCATGGAACAGGACGGCGCGGCGCTGTGCGAGTTCTTCGCCTGGTTCGAAGGCGCGCTGGGCAAGGAACGCATCACCGAGCTGACCATCGACGAACAGATCACCGCGGCCCGCGCGCGCCGGCCCGGCTATGCCTGTCCCAGCTTCGCCACCATCGCCGGTTTCAACGCCAACGGCGCCATGCCGCATTACCGCGCCACCGCCGAATCGCACGCCGTGATCGAAGGCGATGGCCTGCTGCTGATCGACTCGGGCGGCCAGTATCTGGGCGGCACCACCGACATCACCCGCGTGGTCGCGGTGGGCGCGCCCAGCGCCGACCAGAAGGTCGACTTCACGCTGGTGCTCAAGGGCATGATCGCACTGTCGCGCGCGTCCTTCCCGCGCGGCACCCCGTCGCCGATGCTGGACGCCATCGCGCGCGCGCCGATCTGGGAAGGCGGCGCCGAGTACGGCCACGGCACGGGTCACGGCGTGGGCTATTTCCTGAACGTGCACGAAGGCCCGCAGGTGATTTCGTACCGCGCGGCTCCCGGCCCGCACACGGCGATGGAGCCGGGCATGATCACCTCCAACGAACCGGGCATCTACCGTCCGGGCCGCTGGGGCGTGCGCATCGAGAACCTGGTGGCCAACCGCAGCTGGCTGACCTCGGAACTGGGCGAGTTCCTGTGCTTCGAGACGCTGACGCTGTGCCCGATCGATACGCGCTGCATCGAGCCTTCGCTGTTGCGCGACGACGAGCGCGCCTGGCTCAACGACTATCACAAGACGGTGTTCGAGCGCCTGTCGCCGCTGGTCGAGGGCGATGCCCTGGCGTGGCTGACGCTGCGCTGTAAAGCAGTGTGACCCACCCCCGAAGCGCCTGCGGCGCTTCCCCCTCAAGGGGGCGCCGCCACGGACCGGCAAAGCCGGCTCCGTGCGGCCCCGCTTGGAGCGGCACTGCCATATTGCGATCTATCTATTTCGTTGGGTAAACGGAATTGAATTGGCGATGCCGGCAGTCTCATTCGAGACAGCCGGCGCGCGGTGATGTCGCGGTCCTATTCGTTGATCTCGATTTTCGACTGCTCGATGATGGTCTGGTAGCGCTTCATCTCGGCGTTGATGAAGCGGCTGAAATCGGCGGAGTTCTTGACCGCGGGTTCAAAGCCCAGCCCGCCGAGCTGTTCCACCACCTTGGGCGTGGCCATGATCTTGGCCGACGCCGCTTCCAGCTTCTTGACCACCGGCGCCGGCAGCTTGGCCGGGCCCCACAGGCCGTACCAGGAATAGAACTCGAAGTTCTTCTGGCCCTGCTCGCGCATGCTGGGCACGTCGGCCAGCAGCGGGCTGCGCTCGGCGCCCGTCACCGCCACGGCGCGCAGCTTGTCGGCGCGCACCATGGGCAGCGAGGACAGCATCGGGTCGAACAGCGCGTGCACCTGGCCGCCGATCAGGTCCGACAGCGCCGGGCCGCCGCCGCGATACAGCACGATCGGGATCTGGCTCAGGCCGTTCTCGTGCAGGAAGGAGGCCGCCGCCAGATGGCCGGCCGAGCCGAAGCCGGTGGTGGCGAACGAGTATTTCTGCGGATCGGCCTTCAGCGTCTTGACCAGCTCCTGCACGTTGTTGGCCGGCACCTTGGGGTTGATGCTGAAGATCAGCGCGCCTTGCGCCAGTTCGCTGATGGGCGTGAAATCCTTGACTGCGTCGAACTTGATGGTCTTCTTGTACAGCAGCGGATTGATCGCATGAATGGACGCGTTCAGGTACAGCGTGTAGCCATCGGGTGCCGCGCGCGCGACGTAGGCCGCGCCGATCATGCCGGAAGCGCCGGCGCGGTTTTCCACCACCACGGACTGGCCCAGCTCCTTGGCGAGCTGCTCGGCGTAGATGCGCGCCACGCCGTCGACCGAGCCGCCGGGTGGATGCGGCACCACCAGCGTGATCGGGCGCTGCGGATAAGCCTCCTGCGCGGAGGCGGCGGCGGGCGCCAGGGTGGCGGCCAGCGCCAGGGCGGGAACCAGGGATTTGAGCAGCGCCAGCGGCGCGCGGTGGGAAGCGGAACGGGACATGGCAGGATTTCTCGGGCAAAGGGGGGCGCGGCGGGCGCGTGCGGGCATGCGGCGCCGCGCGGGGCGGGCGCCCGGTACGCGGCGGCATGCCGGATTCGGATTCGAGCCGGCGGCCTCGCCGCCGCCGGCCGGGTTCAGGCGGCCGTGATCAGGCCGCCTTCAGCTGGGCCGAGCTGAAACCGTACTTGGCGTCCAGCCCCAGCTCGCGCACGATGCGCAGGCCCTTGGCCAGCGCCTCGCCTTCCAGGCCGCGCAGCGGGCGGCGCAGGTCGCCCACGGGCAGGCCCACGGCCTTCATCAGCGATTTGATCGCGACCGGGTTGATGGCCGAATACGAGTAATGCAGCATCGGCAGCAGGCCCAGATAGCCTTCGCGGAAGCTCACCGACACGTCTGGCGTGACCCAGGGGCGCGAGATGGAGGCCATCTCGGCCGGCGCGATGTTGCCGGTCATGTTGGCGGTGCCGTGGCCGCCCAGGCTCATGGTGGGGACCACCAGGCCCAGGTTGGGCGAATCGCAGCACATCACCGACACATCGGGACGGCCGCGCAGCACCTGCGCCACCTGCCCGACGCGGGTGGTGGATTCCTTGTGCACCACGTAGTTCGGGTGCTTGAAGATGCGCAGCAGCTGGTCCCAGTGCAGGTCGCTCTTGACCCGGGGCGGGTTGTTGTAGATGCCCAGCGGCAGGTCGGTGGCGTCGGCCACTTCGAGGAAGTAGGCCTCGGTATCGGCTTCCGACGCGCAGATGTAGGCCGGGGCGGCCAGGATGGCGCCGTCGGCGCCGTTCTCACGCGCGAACTTCAGGTATTCGATGGTGGTGTCGGTGTTGTTGCCGGTGCAGCCGTAGAACAGCTGCATCTTGCCGGTCTTCATCTTGGCGGTCTCGACGATGACCTGGCGGCGCTCTTCGGGCGACAGCAGCGAGACCTCGCCGGTGGAACCCATGATCAGCACGGCGGCGGTGCCGTGGTCTTCCTGGAACTTCAACAGGCTGCGAAATGCGCTGAAATCGACGCTGCCGTCACGGTTGAACGGCGTGACGATGGCGACGAAGGACCCCTGGATCTTGTTTTTGCTCATGACCTACTCCAACAGATTGGACTGCCTTGTGAGTCAGGTGTCGCGTGGTCGGTGCTGACGCCTGACCATTCCCCTTGCTGCTTTCGCAGTATAGAAAGACCGGTCCCGAAAAATTTTCTATTTTCCACAGTTCAGAGACGGTCTAAAGACAATTATTTTCTAAGTTGATGCTGCTAAGTTATGAGAATTTCCCCAACAATACGGCTTTTGTTGCAGCCGCCGGGAGGATTCCATGGCCGACACGATCTCCCGTTTTCCCACCCTGTCGCACTGGGGCGCCTATACGGCGGTGGTGCAGGGCGGCCGGCTCGCGGGCTGCGAGCCCTTCGCCCATGACCAGGCCCCGTCCCCGCTTATTCATGCCATGCCCGATCTGGTCCATTCGCCGCTGCGGGTGGCGCGGCCCAGCGTGCGCGCCAGCTGGCTCAGGCATCGCGGCGCGCCCGAGCTGCGCGGCGTCGAGGGTTACGTCGAGGTCGAATGGGACATGGCGCTGCGGCTGGTGCACGAGGAATTGCAGCGCGTGCGCGCCGAGCATGGCCCGGCCGCGATCTTCGGCGGCTCCTATGGCTGGTCCTCGGCCGGCCGGTTGCACCATGCCCGCACGCTGACGCACCGATTCCTCTACGCCGGCGGCGGCTGCGTGGACCAGGCCGGCAATTACAGCTGGGGCGCGGCCCAGTTCCTGCTGCCGCACATCATCGGCACCTACGCGCCGGTGACGGGCCGCGTCACCGACTGGAACAGCGTGGTGGGCAATACGCGGCTGCTGATCGCCTTTGGCGGCATCGCGCTGCGCAACACGCAGATCACGTCCGGCGGCGCCGGCGACCATCCCACGCCCGGCTGGCTGGCGCGGGCGCGCGCGGCCGGCATGCGGACGGTGATCGTGAGCCCGTCGCGCGGCGATGCGCCCGAGGCGCTGGATGCCGAATGGGTGCCCATCCGACCCAATACCGACGCGGCCCTGATGCTGGGCATGGCGTACACGCTGTTGTCCGAGGGCCTGCACGACGCGGATTTCGTGGCGCGCTGCTGCAACGGCTTCGAGACCTACGCCGACTATGTGCTGGGCCGCGCCGGCGGCCAGGCCCGCACGCCGGAATGGGCGGAAGGCGTCTGCGGCGTGCCGGCGGCCACCATCCGCCGGCTGGCGCGCGAGGCGGCCGGCTGCCGCACGCTGCTGACCTGCGCCTGGTCGCTGCAGCGCAGCCATCGCGGCGAGCAGCCGTACTGGGGCAGCGTGGCGCTGGCCGCGCTGCTGGGCCAGATCGGCCTGCCCGGCGGCGGCTTCGCCTTCGGGCACGGCTCGATGAACGGAGCCGGCAATCCCCGGCCCGACCTGCCAGCGCCGGAAATGCGCGCGGGCCGCAACCCGGCAGGCGTCTCGATTCCCGTGGCGCGCATGGCCGACATGCTGCTGCATCCCGGCCAGCCCTATGAATTCAACGGCCGCGGCGGTGTCTATCCGGACATCCGGCTGGTGTACTGGGCCGGCGGCAACCCCTTCCATCACCACCAGGACCTGAACCGGCTGGCGCGGGCCTGGACGCGGCCCGAGACCATCATCGTGCACGAGCCCTGGTGGACGCCGACCGCGCGCCGCGCCGACATCGTGCTGCCGGCCACCACCACGCTGGAGCGCAACGACGTGGGCGGCTCGTCGCGCGACCGTTACATCCTGGCGATGCGCCAGGCGCTGGCGCCCGTCGGCCACAGCCGCAACGACTTCGACATCTATCGCGAGCTGGCGGCGATGGCTGGCTTCGAGCAGGTCTATACCGAAGGCCGTGACGAGATGGCCTGGATCCGCCATATCTACGAACAGATGCGGCCGGCCTGGGAGGCGCAGCAGCTGACGCTGCCGGATTTCGACGCCTTCTGGGAGCGCGGCCACGTGGCGTTGCCCGAGCCGCCGCGCGACTTCGTGCTGTTCGAGCAGTTCCGCGCCGACCCCCAGGCGCATCCGCTCAAGACCGCCTCGGGCAGGCTGGAGCTGCACAGCGAGGCGCTGGCCGGCTTCGGCTACGCCGATTGCCCGCCGCATCCGGCCTGGCTGCCGCCGGCGGAATGGCTGGGCGCCGAGGCCGCCCGCGAGTGGCCCCTGCACCTGGTGACCTGCCAGCCGGCGGGCCGGCTGCATTCGCAGCTGGACCAGTCGAACGCCGCGCGCGAGGCCGAGATCGCCGGCCGCGAGCCGGTCCGCATGCATCCGGCCGACGCGGCCGCGCGCGGCATCGGCCAGGGGGACGTGGTGCGCCTGTACAACGAACGCGGCGCCTGCCTGGGCGGCGCCGACCTGGACGAGGGCGTGGCGCGCGGCGTGGTGGTCATGGCCACGGGCGCCTGGTTCGACCCGCGCGACGCGGCGCTGGAGCGCCACGGCAATCCGAACGTGCTGACCCGGGACGAGGGCACCTCAAGGCTGGCGCAGGGCTGCAGCGCGCTGTCGGCCCTGGTTCAGGCGGAAAAATGGGCCGGCGGGCCGGAGCCGGTGCGGGTGTTCGAGCCGCCGGCGCTGGCGCGACTGGCGGGCTGAACCCGGCGCGCGGCCGCCCGGCCTGGCGGGCGAAGGGGGGCGGATCGGCCCGCAAGCCGCGTCCCGCCTGGACGCTGCCAAATGTTACGCCTGGCGGCTAAGGGGAAACCCAAACTCGCCGCGCCGCCCGGCTATAATCCAAATTTCCCGCACGCGCCCGCTCGTCCCGGGCGCTCATTACGATGACCAAATACGTATTTGTCACCGGCGGAGTGGTGTCTTCCCTGGGCAAGGGCATCGCCGCCGCGTCGCTTGCAGCCATCCTCGAGTCGCGTGGCCTGCAGGTCACCATGCTCAAGCTCGACCCCTACATCAACGTCGATCCGGGCACCATGAGCCCGTTCCAGCACGGCGAAGTGTTCGTCACCGAAGACGGCGCCGAGACCGACCTGGACCTGGGGCACTACGAGCGCTTCGTTTCCGCCCGCATGCACAAGGTGAACAACTTCACCACCGGGCAGATCTACGAATCGGTGCTGCGCAAGGAGCGTCGTGGCGACTACCTGGGCAAGACCGTCCAGGTGATTCCGCACATCACCAATGAAATCCAGGACTTCATCGCCCGTGGCGCCGATGCCGCCTGGAATGGCAACACCGATGTGGCCATCGTCGAGATCGGCGGCACCGTGGGCGACATCGAGTCGCTGCCGTTCCTGGAAGCCGCCCGCCAGATGAGCCTGCGCATGGGCCGCAACAACGCCGCCTTCGTGCACCTGACGCTGGTGCCGTTCATCGCGTCCGCCGGCGAACTCAAGACCAAGCCGACCCAGCACTCGGTGCAGAAGCTGCGCGAAATCGGCATCTACCCGAATGCGCTGCTGTGCCGCGCCGACCGCCCGATTCCGGACGACGAGCGCGCCAAGATCTCGATGTTCTCGAACGTGCCGCTGGATGCGGTGATCTCCGTCTGGGACGCCGATTCCATCTACAAGATCCCCGCCATGCTGCACAAGCAGGGCGTGGACAACATCGTCTGCGAAGCGCTGGGCCTGAACCCGCCGCCGGCCGACCTGTCCATGTGGGACAACCTGGTCGAGGCGCTGGAGCATCCGCAGCACCAGCTCACCATCGGCATGGTCGGCAAGTACGTCGACCTGACCGAGTCGTACAAGTCGCTGACCGAAGCGCTGGTTCACGCCGGCATCCACACGCGCTCGAAGATCAACATCGAGTACATCGACTCGGAAGACATCGAGACCCGCGGCACCGACCAGCTCAAGCACCTGGACGCCATCCTGGTGCCGGGCGGCTTCGGCAAGCGCGGCACCGAGGGCAAGATCGCCGCCATCCGCTACGCCCGCGAGAACGGCGTGCCCTACCTGGGCATCTGCCTGGGCATGCAGCTGGCCGTGATCGAGTTCGCTCGCCACGTGGCCGGCCTGGGCGGCGCCAACAGCACCGAGTTCGATCCGTCCGCGCCGCATCCCGTGGTGGCCCTGATCACCGAGTGGATGGACCGCGAAGGCAAGGTCGAGAAGCGCGACAACTCGTCCGACCTGGGCGGCACGATGCGCAAGGGCGCGCAGCGCGTGCCCATCAAGCCGGGCACCCGCGCCCAGAGCATCTACGGCGACGAGGTCAACGAGCGCCATCGTCACCGCTACGAGGTGAACAACGTCTACGTGCCGCGCCTGGAAGAGGCCGGCATGGTGATCAGCGCGCGCACCCCGAGCGAGAACCTGCCGGAAATCATGGAACTGCCCGACCACCCCTGGTTCGTCGGCGTGCAGTTCCACCCGGAGTTCACGTCCACGCCGCGCGACGGCCACCCGCTGTTCTCCAGCTATATCCGCGCCGCCATCGAGCACAAGGCTCGCCGCGGCGGGCAGGACGCCTGATGCGGTTCCGCGGCCCGGCCTCGCGCTTGCGCACGGCCAGGGCCGCGGTCGACTTCGCTGGCGTCCTTCACCCACGCAACCGCTCACAAGGAGCCCCATGAGTGCCTATCTGATCGCCGATGTCTCAGTGACCAAGCCTGCGCAATACGAGGATTACAAGCGTCTGTCCACGCTCGCGATGCGGGCCTACGACGCCAAGATCCTGGTGCGCGGCGGCGACTCCAAGGTGCTCGAGGGGCGTGAGCCCGGCCGCACGGTCGTCATGGAGTTCCCCTCCATGGGCGCCGCGCAGGCCTTCTACGACTCCTGGCAGTACCGCCGGGCCCGCAATGCCCGCGAAGGCGCGGCCGTCATGAATATGTTTATCGTTCAGGGAATGTAAAGTCATGAGTGCAATCGTCGACATCATCGGCCGCGAAATCCTCGATTCGCGCGGCAACCCCACCGTGGAATGCGATGTGCTGCTGGAATCCGGCGCCATGGGCCGCGCGGCCGTGCCGTCGGGCGCGTCCACCGGCGCCCGCGAGGCCATCGAGCTGCGCGACGGCGACAAGAGCCGCTACCTGGGCAAGGGCGTGCTGCGCGCCGTCGAGAACCTCAACACCGAGATCTCCGAAGCGCTGATGGGCCTGGACGCGCAGGAGCAGACCTTCGTCGATCGCACCCTGATCGAGCTGGACGGCACCGAGTCCAAGGAACGCCTGGGCGCCAACGCCTTGCTGGCCGCCTCGATGGCCGTGGCCCGCGCCGCCGCCGACGAGTCCGGCCTGTCGCTGTACCGCTACTTCGGCGGCAGCGGCCCCATGAGCATGCCCGTGCCGATGATGAACGTCATCAACGGCGGCGCGCACGCCAACAACACGCTGGACCTGCAGGAACTGATGATCCTGCCGGTGGGCGCGGGCAGCTTCCGTGAAGCCCTGCGCTGGGGCGCCGAAGTCTTCCACATGCTCAAGAAGCTGATCCACGGCCAGGGCATGTCCACCGCCGTGGGCGACGAGGGCGGTTTCGCCCCCAACGTGGCCAGCCACGAAGCCGCGATCCAGCTGATCCTGAAGGCCATCACCGAAGCCGGCTACGAGCCGGGCACACAGATCGCCCTGGGCCTGGACTGCGCCAGCTCCGAGTTCTACCGCGACGGCAAGTACACGCTGGCCGGCGAAGGCGGCATCTCGCTGTCCTCGCAGGAATTCACCAACCTGCTGGCGACCTGGTGCGACAAGTACCCGATCATCTCGATCGAGGACGGCATGGCCGAAAACGACTGGGACGGCTGGAAGCTCCTGACCGACCAGCTCGGCAAGAAGGTGCAGCTGGTGGGCGACGACCTGTTCGTCACCAACACCAAGATCCTGCGCGAAGGCATCCAGAAGGGCGTGGCCAACTCGATCCTCATCAAGATCAACCAGATCGGCACGCTGACCGAGACCTTCGCCGCCATCGAAATGGCCAAGCGCGCCGGCTACACCGCCGTCGTGTCGCACCGTTCGGGCGAAACCGAGGACTCGACCATCGCCGACATCGCGGTGGCCACCAACGCCATGCAGATCAAGACCGGTTCGCTGTCGCGTTCCGACCGCATGGCCAAGTACAACCAGCTGCTGCGCATCGAGGAAGAGCTGGCTGAAGTGGCCTCCTACCCTGGCCTGGAAGCTTTCTACAACCTGCGCTAAGGTAGGCGCGGCGGCCTGGCGCAACGCCCGGCCGCCGCCGTATGACACGACTGCTGAGGGTTCCCGCGTATGCGCCTGCTGTTCCTGGTGCTGTTCGTGCTGCTAGGCCTGATCCAATACCCGTTGTGGATGGGTAAGGGCGGCTGGTTCAAGGTCTGGGATCTGCAACGCCAGGTGGCGGCGCAGAAAGAGACTAACGAAGGCCTGCGCGCGCGCAATGCGGCGCTGGAAGCCGAAGTGCGCGACCTGGATGGGGGCACCGGCGCTGTCGAGGAACGTGCGCGCGGCGAGCTGGGCATGATGCGGGAGGGCGAGGTCTTCGTGCATATCCTGCCGCAGAACGCCACGCCGCCGGCGGGCGGCGCATCGCTGGCCACCGAGGCGGTCGCCAAACCCGCCGCCACGCCGGCCCGCGCCGGTTCGGGCGCGCCAGCCAGGCCGGCTGCCGGCGCGGCAGCGTCGCAGGGCAGGCCCGCCGCCAGCCAATCCGGTTCGGGCGCGCGTCACTGATCGCTCTCGCACCATCGCCGCCCCTGGGCTGACGTCCCGGACGGGCCGTGGCGTCATCCGCAGCGCAGCCTGCGGCAGGCTCCCGACACCATGCCCTCGGGCCATGGTCGCAAGCGCGACCAATCGGCCGGATGCGAGTGCATCTCCATGTCCAGTTCCACCACGATCGGCAGCAGGCCGCGCGCCAGCGCCTGGCCGGCGTACCCACGCGCGTCGTCGGCCGCCAGGCCAGGAGTGAAAGCCGCGCCCTGGCGTGCTGGCGGCGTCTGCGCGCCACGCGCCAGCGCGACCAGCAGCGCCCGCAGCGGCGCGGACAGCGGCTTGTGCAGATAGGTCAGCCGCAAGGACAGCGTATTGGCCTGGAAGATGTCCGTTGCCTGGCCCGGCGCGCGGCGCGCGTGTTGCAGATCCTGGTAGTCGTTGTCGATGGCTGGCAGGCCCGGCGCCGGGGCGATTCGAAGCCCCGGCCTGGCGTGCAGGCGGAAGTCGCGGGCGTCGGGGCGCAGCACCTCGATGCGCCACGGATGCGCGTCCGCCAACAGCGCCGCCTCGCGCAGGGCGCGCGCCTGACGCGACGCGTCGCCGCCATGTAGCGGTCGCAGCGCCTGGACGAAAACCGCTTTCATCGTCGCCGGTGCGGCATGCGACACCGCGCCCGCGCGGGCCGCTTCCATCAGCGCCAGCTGGACGGTCTGGCGCACCGTCTGCCACGTTGCGGCTTCGGCCGCCAGCAGGGCGGCGGGCAGCAGCACGGCTGCCGCCAGGGTGAATTCCAGGAGCGCGGTGCCGTGTTGCGGGCGGCCTGGGCGTGGCGGCGCGCGCAGGCTTGGCGAGGCCGGGCAAGCGTGCCGGGCCGGCTTGGCAGGCCTGGCGGGCGCGTCTGGTGTCGCGGGCGGAGCCGGCCGAATGGCGGAAAAAGAAAAGGCGGTCATGGCTGCGCAGTCTGGCGCGGGCATGACCGCCTGTCGATTGGGACAAGCCGGCGTGACGCATTGATCACGCCGGGAAAGGCCGGCCGCGACGGGCCGGCGCGGGCGTTCAGTGGACGGTGGGCGACTCGCTGTCGGCGGCGGGCGTGGCCGGCGTGAACAGCGCGGCGCAGTCCACGGCATCGAAGCGATACGGCTTGCCGCAGAAATCGCAGGTCACGTCGACCTGGCCGTGCTCGGCCACGATGTCCTGCACCTCGGCTTCGCCCAGCGAGCGCAGCATGTTGGCCACGCGCTCGCGGGTGCAGGGACAGTGCCAGCTGACCGGCAGGGGATCGAACGCCACCAGCGTTTCTTCCCAGTACAGGCGATGGATCAGCGTGTCGATCTCGACCTGCAGCAGTTCGTCGCGCTTGAGCGTGGCGGCCAGCGTGCCGGCGCGTTCCCAGGTCTCGGCGGCGGCCTGCTCGCTGAGCAGCGGCGCCTGTTCGCCGCCGTGCACCGGCAGGCGCTGGATCAGCAGGCCGGCGGCGTGCTCGTCGTCGGCGGCCAGCCAGAGCTGGGTGTCCAGCTGCTCGGACGCCTTCATGTAGTGTTGCAGCGCCTCGGCCACGGTGTCGCCTTCCAGCGGCACGATGCCCTGGTAGGCCTGCTGGCCGGGCGCCTTGCGCTGCGGATCCAGCACCACGATGAAGCGGCCGTTGCCGCCGGGGTTGAGCAGGCTCTGCATGTTGCCGTCGACCGGCACGTCATGGCCTTCGCGCATCTTGACGGTGGCGCGCAGGCTCAGGTCGGAGCGGCACTCCACCACCAGCAGCGCGATCGGGCCGTCGCCCTGGATCTGCAGCACCAGCGAGCCGTCGAACTTGATGTTGGCGGCCAGCAGCGTGGACGCGGCCACCAGTTCGCCCAACAGGTGGGTGATGGCGGGCGGATATTCGTGATTGGCGCGGACGGCCTTCCAGGTGTCGGTCAGGCGCACGGCCTGGACGCGCACGCTGCGGTCTTCGAAGAGATATTTTTTGAGCTGATCGGTCATGCTGGAATGTTAGCCGATCGGGCAGCCGAAAGGCCCTGCCGGCGGCAGGGGCGGGGTGGGTTCCAAGGGGGCGGATTCCGGCGTGCGCGGGGGGGCGCCGGAGACGGGCCAGGGGCTCAGGGACTCAGCCGATCCGCTTGAGCGCGGTCCGGTAGTGTTGGCCGCGCGCCACGTAGTGCGCGGTGTTCTTGTGCAGTCCGGCGATTTCCTCGGGGGACAGTTCGCGGACGATCTTGCCGATGCCGATGACCAGCGAATTGTCGGGAATGACCCGGTCCTCGGGGATGATGGCGCCAGCGCCGATCAGGCAGTTGCGACCGATCACGGCGTTGTTCAGCACGATGGCCTGCATGCCGACCAGGGCGCCTTCGTGGATGGTGCAGCCATGCAGCATGGCCTGGTGGCCCACGGTGACGTTCGGGCCGATCTCCATGGGACAGCCTTCATCCACGTGCAGCACGCTGCCCTCCTGGATGTTGGTGCCCCGGCGGATCAGGATGGCGTCGTTGTCGCCCCGGATGGAGACGTGCGACCAGATGCTGACGCCGGCCTCCAGCGTCACGTTGCCGATGATGTCGGCGCTGTCGGCCACGTAGGCCGAGGGGTCGATGCGGGGGATCAGGTCGTCGAGCTGGTACAGCGGCATGCCAGGAAGTCTCCGGAGACGGCGCGGGGGGAGGTAATCGGGGCGGCGCGCTAGGCCGCGCCCTTGCTGGCCGCCAGGGCTCGGTCCGCCTCGCGCTGGCGCAGCAGGCGGCGCAGGATCTTGCCGGTGGTGGTCATGGGTAGTTCGTCGACGAACTCGATTTCCTTGGGGTATTCGTATGGCGCCAGGCGCTCGCGCACATGTTCCTGCAGGTTCTCGATGATGTCCTGGCGGTCGCGCTGGGCGAATTCGGGGGTCAGCACCACATAGGCCTTCACCACGGCGCCGCGTTCGGGATCGGGCTTGGGCACGACAGCCGCATTGGCCACGGCCGGATGGCCGAGCAGGCAGCTTTCGATCTCGCCCGGGCCGATGCGGTAGCCGGCCGACTTGAACACGTCGTCCGCGCGGCCGGCATACCAGAGGTAGCCGTCGGCGTCGATGCTGGCCAGGTCGCCGGTCAGGCACCAGTCGTCCTTGAACTTGGCCTGCGTGGCGGCCTCGTTGCGCCAGTAGCCCAGGAACAGCACCGGATCGGGATAGCCGTGGATGTCCAGCCGGTTGAGCGCGACCTCGCCGACTTCGCCGGTGGGAGCGGGCTCGCCGTGCTCGTCCAGCACAGCCACGCGGTGGCCGGGGTAGGGCCGGCCCATGCTGCCGGCCTTGGCGGGCCAACGCTTGTTGCTGTTGCCCACCAGGTAGTTCATCTCGGTCTGGCCGAACATCTCGTTGGGCGTGATGCCCAGCGCCTTCTCGCACCAGCCGAACACCGTCTCGCCCACGCTTTCGCCGGCGCTCATGATGGCGCGCAGCGCCAGCTGATAGTGGCTGCGCGGGTCAGGCACCGCCTTCATCATCATCTTCAGGGCGGTCGGGAACAGGAAGGTGTTGGTGACCTGGTAGCGCTCCATCAGCTCGAAGGCGCGCTCGGCCGAGAAGCGGCCGCGGGTGCCGACGATGGGATGGCCGAAATAGAGGGTGGGCAGCAGCGCGTCCATCATGCCGCCGGTCCAGGCCCAGTCCGCCGGCGACCAGAAGACGTCGGCGGGCTTGGGGAACCAGTCCTGCGAGGCGACGAAGCCGGGCAGGTTGCCGATCAGCGCGCTGTGCGGCAGCAGGGCGCCCTTGGGCGCGCCGGTGGTGCCGGAGGTATAGAGCAGGATGGCCGGGTCCGACGAGCGGGTCGGAACGGGCTTGAATTCGGAAGGCTGGCGGGCCAGCAGGCTGCGCCACGGCAGCACCCGCTCGTCGGCGAAGCCGATGCCGATGATCTGTTGCAGGGCGGGACAGTGGTCGCTGACGGCCAGCAGGTTGGCGCTGGAGGCGTGGTCGACGATGGCGACACGGGTCTCGGAGTCGCGCAGCCGGGTCTCCAGGGCCTCGGGGCCGAACAGCGCCGACAGGGGCAGCACCACCGCGCCGACGCTGTAGATCGCCATGTGGGCCACGACGGTTTCGGGCCGTTGCCCCAATACAACACCGACCCGGTCGCCGCGATTCACGCCCATCTTGATCAGGCCATTGGCCAGCTGATTGGCGGCTTCGGCCAGTCGGGCATAGGTCCAGACCTCGCGATTGCCCGCTTCATCTTCGTAGTAGATGGCGATGCGCCGCGCATCCGGACTGCTGGATGCCCAGCGGTGGCAGCACGCTTCCGCGATGTTGAACTGGGTAGGCACCAGCCAGCGGAAAGTTTGGTAGAGCGCCTGATATTGGTCGTTCATGGCCCTATGTTGTGAGCATGTTGCAGCGTGAACGGGCCGCTCGCCCGTTGCCCAACTGCAAGCATGACCTAGAGGGGCGTGAACTGCAACATCCCCGTTGCGTAACGGGGACGTATAAGGGTTATCACGGGTGTTTGCCCTGGCGGCGCAGCGCCGACGGCAGCGCCGGCAGCGATAGCGAGCGCGGCTTGCGGCTGGACGGATCGGCCTGGCGCCCGGCCTGATGCTCGGCCTGGATGGCGGCCCAGTCCAGCAGCTGCAGCTGGCCGTCGTGGGTTTCCGCCAGCGCCGACAGGCTTTCCACCCAGTCGCCATCGTTGCAGTACAGGATGCCGCCCACGTCGCGCAGTTCGGCCTTGTGGATGTGTCCGCAGACCACGCCGTCCAGGCCGCGCCGGCGCGCCTCGCCGGCCAGCGCTTCCTCGAAGTCGGTGATGAAGGACACGGCGTTCTTGACCTTGTGCTTCAGGTACTGGGACAGCGACCAGTAGTGCAGCCCCATGCGGTGGCGCAGCCGGTTGAAGTGATGGTTGAGCCACAGCGCCAGCTGATACAGCCCGTCGCCCAGGTGCGCCAGCCAGCGGCTGTGCTGGATCACCCCGTCGAACTGGTCGCCATGCAGCACCAGCAGGCGCAGGCCCTTGGCCGTCACGTGCACGTCTTCGTCCAGGATCTCGATGTCGCCGAAGGCAAAGCCGCAGAACTCGCGGGCGAATTCGTCATGGTTGCCGGGGATGAAGACCACGCGGGTGCCGTTGCGGGCCTTGCGCAGGATGCGCTGGATCACGTCGTTGTGCGCGCGCGGCCAGTGCCAATGCTTGCGCAGCTGCCAGCCGTCGACGATGTCCCCCACCAGGTAAAGGGTGTCGGAATCGTTGTGCTCCAGGAAATCGAGCAGGAATTCCGCTTTGCACCCGGCAGTGCCCAGGTGAATATCGGAAATCCAGAGAGCGCGCCAGTGGGCGGGGCGGATTTCGTTCACGGTTGCTTCCATGGGGGCTGTCGTCATGCCTCAGGATGAAACCATCGGGCGATGACGGCGCCATGAAAAATCCGTGACGGTGTTGTGACGATTGCAACGCGGGCGCCGCAACACTTGTCGCGGGAGCGGGCCTAGTGTGCTGTCCCGCAGATACGCCCGCACGAAATCCACCCCTAGCCGCCATGGCGTCGTTGCAAATCCTCGTGATACCTACGGGTATCACTGCGGTTTGCGCCTAGCCCTGACGTCTATGGATGAATTTCGTCATGCGGACGTACCTACGGGACAGCACACTAGCGCAGTCCCGCGAGCATTTCGTGCACGTCGTGCGCCATGACCGCCAGCAGCCCCACCAGCGCCAGGTAGGCGCTGCCATAGGCGAGCTTGTTTTCCAGCGTGGTGCCGTAATAGGCCTGGTTTTCCGGCAGGGTCGGGTCGTACTTGAAGGCGCGCACCACGTTCGGGAAGGCGAGCACGGCGACCAGGATCAGCATGGGGCTGGGCCGCCAGAAGAACAGCGCCACCAGCACCGGCACGCCCGCCAGCCACACTCGGGGCGACAGCACGGCCGTGATGCGGCCGCCGTCGAACGGCGACAGCGGGATCAGGTTGAAGAGATTGATGAAGAAGCCGGCGTAGGACAGCGCCAGCAGCAGGTCGCTGCCCGTGTCGCGCGCGGCGAAGTAGCAGGCCAGCGAGGCCAGCGTGCCGGCGAAGGGCCCGCCCAGCCCCACATAGGCCTCGGTGTCGGCGTTCAGCGGCTGGTCCTTCAGCTGGATCCAGGCGCCCACGAAAGGAATGAACACGGGCGCGCCCACGTCCAGGCCGCGCTGGCGCGCCGCCACGTAGTGGCCCAGCTCGTGCACCAGGAGGAGCAGCACGAAGCCGGCGGCGTAGCGCCAGCCGAACACCCAGGCATAGGCCGCCACCGACAGCAGCATGGAGCCGCCGGTGGCCAGCAGCTTGCCGAACTTCAGGTACTTGAAGCCCGACAGCAGCAACAGCAGGACTTTCACCGGCTTGCGATCACTGCTGGCCTGGGCCGGCGGGATCCGCCTTCTTGCGGCGCAGGCGCGACCAGATGCCGCCGCCCAGCGCAGCCACGGCGATGAGGCCGACCTTGGCGAACTTCAGCAGGAAGGCGCCGATGACCGCGAACAGGCCCAGCTTCTTCGCCGCCACGCCGGCGACCAGCGCGGCCAGGCCGTACTCGGCGACCTTGTCGGTCGAGGAGTTGAAGTCGGCGTAGCGCTTGCCTTCGACGTAATCGATGTTGTTCAGCAGGGCCAGCACGGCGCCCTTGTCCTTCGGCACCTGGCTTTGCTGCGTGATCAGGTCCAGCGTGATGTAGCCTTCGCGGCCCAGGGCGTAGGTGTTGTAGTTGACCGTCGGGTCGCTCTGCGCGCCGTCGTCCTTGTGCTTGGCGGCCACGGACCACACCAGCCGCTGCGTTTTGCTGTCGTACTTGGGCGCCTCGACCCAGCCGTCGATCAGCAGCTCGGGGAAGCCGCGCTTGACGCGCTCGACGTTGGATTGCTTGGTGCCTTCGCGCAGGCTGTCCAGCAGCTCGCCGACGTTCCAGTTGCGGGCGTCGTCGTCCTTGATGTAGCCGGTCTTCTCGAAGTTGACGGTGATCAGCCAGTCGTCCTCGTCCCCCTTGGGCAGCACCACGCCCAGCAGGCTGGGATCCTTGCCGTTGCCATAGGCCGCCATCAGGCGGTCGGCCTGCAGGCGCGGCACGAACATCATGTTGTCGGGCAGCTTGAGCACGGCCTGGCCGCCGAGCTTCACTTCGGCGGGGCCTTGCTGGGCGGCGGAAAGCGCGGCCTGCGAGGCGGCTTCGATTTCCTTGCGGGCGTCGGCGTTCTGGGCGTGGGCCCACGGCAGGAAGAACAGGGCGCTGGCGGCCAGCGTCAGGCGGGAGAGTAGGGCGCGCATGGATAAGGTCCGGTTTTTAATAGGGCCTTATTGTCTTGGCGCGCAGCTTTCAGCTTTCTGAACGCGCCGGTGAGAATCGGCGCGTAAGTTTTCTGATTGAAACTTGGTATTACTTGACGGCCCTGGCGGCGCTATTTTCCGGACGCCCGGGCTTGGCGCGCGGGGGCGCGTTGCGCAGGCGCGTGCCCAGGATCCGGTCATGCAGGAACTGGCCGTCGCGGTCGATCCAGGTCCAGATGAAAATCATGAAGGGGGCTGCGACGATGAACATGTCCATGGACGGCCAGCCCGTGTAGCGCGCCGCCAGCCAGACCAGGGCGGCGCCCGCCAGCACCAGGGGCCAGGCGAGGATGTAGCGCAGCATCAGCAGCGGCACGGAGGGCGGTTGGCCGTCGCGGCCGACCAGCTGGATGTTCCAGGTCTTCATGGGCAGCGTCTGGCCCCGGCGGCGCCAGCACAGCACGAAGTAGGCGCCGATCGCCACGAACAGCCAGGCTTGGCGTAGCGGGCGCAGTTCCAGCGCATTGCGACTCTGGGTCAGCGTATCCATCAGATAGCCCGCCAGGAACACCACGCCGAACAGCAGCACGGCTTCGTACATCATGCACGCGAACCGGCGCAGCCGGTTGGGAGTCTGGTCTGGGGAGGCGTCGGGCGTCATGGGCGGCTATCTTAGCAAAGGGCCGCGGGTTTGCGCCGGGCCCGGCGGGCGGCGCGCTTGCGTCGGTGCAAACGGGTTGGGGCAAGACCATTCGCCGCCGACGCGGGAGCGTCCGGCCGGCGATCAGTGCGAGGCGGAGGCGAAAAAAAACCCGCCGGTGAGGGCGGGTCTATAAAAGGGGCTATGCAGCCCCCAAGGGGAAATCTGTCCGGGCCCGCCAGGGGCCCATCGGCGCTCAGGCGGCCGAGTGCGCGTCCTTCGCGCTCGCCTTGCCAATCAGGGCGCGGATGCCGTGGGCCAGCTTGCGCAGTCCGGCGGCCAGGGCGCGCATCGGGTGCGGGCGGAATTGCTCTTCGATCGCCTGGAGCATCAGTTGGCGCTCGAGTTCGTCGGTCAGGCGGATGGTGTTGTTCAGGTTCGTCACGTTAGCCTCCACGGGCTTGCACATTTGTTTAGCTACTAGGGATAACCCGAATTATAGGGTTTACCCTGGTCGTGTGCAAGAGGCTGGTGCGAATCGGCAACACCGTGTAGCTGATGATGCCCCAAAACGTTGCGGCGGGGCACCATAAGCAAAGATAGCCGCACCATGTTGCGGCGCTTTTACAACGAGGCATCCGCTGTGGCGGACGCCGGCGCCCCGTTGCGGGGCGCCGGGGATCAGGCGTCAGGCGTCCCGGTAGCCCGCCGCCACCAGCTCGAAGCCGAACAGGCGGCAGTCCAGCGCGCCGTTGTGCAGCGGGACGCGGCGCTTGGGTTTCAGGCGCATGCGCTGGGGCAGCTCCAGGTCGCTGGTGATGATGTGCAACTGCCAGCCGGCGAAGTTGCGCTTCAGGCAGGTCGCCCATTCGGACCAGAGCTGCGCGTCCTGCTCGGTCGGCATCCGTTCGCCGTAAGGCGGGTTGGTGACGATCCAGCCATGGTCGGCCGGCGCCTGGACCTGGCGGGCATCACCCACTTCGAAACGGATCGAGTCCGAGGTCAGCCAGGCGCGCTCGGCGTTGTTGCGGGCGAACTCGATCGCCTGCGGATCCAGGTCATAGCCGACCAGCGGCGCGTCCAGCTGGGGCAGGATGCGGGCGCGGGCGTCTTCCTTGAGGTCGCGCCAGCGGCGCGGGTCATGGCCGCGCAGCCGCTCGAAGCCGAAGGGACGGGAGATGCCGGGAGGCACGCCCAGCGCGATCCAGGCGGCTTCGATCAGGATGGTGCCCGAGCCGCAGAACGGATCCAGCAGCGGAGCCGCCGGATCCCAGCCGGCCAGGGCCAGCATGCCGGCCGCCAGGTTCTCGCGCAGCGGGGCCTCGCCCTTGTCCAGGCGCCAGCCGCGCTTGAACAGCGATTCCCCGGAGGTGTCCAGGTACAGCGTGGCGGTATGGCCGGTCAGGAACAGGTGCACGCGCGCATCGGGGCGCACGGTGTCGATGTCGGGACGCTCGCCTTCGCGCTCGCGCAGGCGGTCGCAGATGCCGTCCTTGGCGCGCAGGTTGCAGTATTGCAGGCTCTGCACCGGGCTCTTGATCGCCGAGGTGTCCACGCGCAGCGTTTGCTCGGCGCCGAACCAGCGCTCCCAGGGCGTGGCGCGGGCCAGGTCGAGGATGTCGTCCTCGTGGGAGATCTCGGCGTGCGCGACCTGGACCAGGATGCGCGTTGCCAGCCGCGAATAGAGGTTGGCGCGCTGCACGCCGGCCCAGTCGGCGCTGAAGGAACAGCCGGCGCGGCCGGCGCGGGCGTCTTCATAGCCCAGCGCCTGCATTTCCGCGGTCAGCGCTTCTTCCAGACCCTGGGGGCAGGGCGCGAAGACCTGGAACACCTCGGCCTGGCGGGGCTCGCGCGGACGGCGGCCACGGGCGTGAAAGTCGGGCTCGTCGCGGGCTTCGGTGGCGTATTCGATCTCGTCGTCGCGGTCCGGCTCGGGGGCGAATTCCGGCGCCGGGCCGTCGTCCTCGAACGGATCGTAGAAGCGGCCCGCGGGCGTGGCGGGCGCGACGTACTGGTTGTCGCGGTCGCGCGGGGCGCGAGCGGGCCTGGCGCCAGCGGCGCGGCGCGGCGCGCCGCCGTCATCGCGCCGGCCACGGCCGGCATCGGTCCGGCTGGCGGCGCCTCGGGCCGCCACGGGCTTGCGCGGGGCGCGTTCGCCGTCACCGGCGTCGCGCGCGGGCGCGTCCGGCGTCTTCAGGCGTTCGATTTTTTCCTTGTCGCGCTCGATCTGGGCGACCAGGCGGGCGCGGGCGCCGCTGCGGCTGCGCTTGGCCGGCGCGGCCTCGCTTTCGGCGCGGGCGTCGCGCGCGGTTTTCTTGATTGTCAGCGTCTTGCGCGGACGGTCCTGTTCATCAGAGGACATGCGGATCCTGGCTTATGGGCAAAGGCAGAGGGGAAATCAGAAGGGTTTGACGACGACCAGCGCCACCACCGCCAAAAGCAGCAAGACGGGAACTTCGTTGAACCAGCGATAGAACTTGTGCGAACGGGTGTTCTTGCCCTGTTCGAATTTGCGCAGCATGACGCCACAGGCGTGATGGTAGCCGATCACGAGCAGCACGAAAAAGAGCTTGGCGTGCATCCAGCCGTTGCCCGGACCCACGCCGATGCGGTAGCCCAGATACAGCCACATGCCGAAGGCCACGGCGACCACGGCCAGCAGGGTGGTGAAGCGGTACAGCCGGCGCGCCATGCCCAGCAGGGTGGCCTGGACCGAAGCGTCGGATTGCTGGGCCAGGTTGACGAAGATGCGCGGCAGGTAGAACAGCCCGGCGAACCAGGAAACGATGAAGACGATATGGAAGGTCTTGACCCAGAGCATGGCCATGGCGCGGTCCCGTTTGCGTGGAAAGCCGCATTGTAAGCCGCGGCTTTCTCGCGCCAGGACGGTCTGGCGGGCGCGGGCGCTGCGCCAGGTCAAGCGCATGGGAGGGAAGCGCCACGGGCGCTTCCGGGATGCCCATGCCGCCTAGATCACATAGAGGTCGACGTATTCGTTCACCGGCATCGCCTCCAGCCGCGCCTGGTCCAGCGAGGCATCGAGGATGCGGCGCTGCTGCCGGTCCGGGAACACGCGGGCGAGGTTGGTGCGGAACTTGGCTTCCAGCAGCGGGATGCCCTCGGCGCGGCGGCGCAGGTGGCCGATCGGGTATTCGCAGACCACCTCGTCCAGCCTGTCGCCATCCTCGAACTCCACGGTCAGCGCATTGGCGATGGAGCGCTTGGCCGGATCGTGATAGTCGCGGGTATAGGCGGGATCCTCGACGCAAACGATCTTGGCGCGCAGGGCGTCGATGCGCGGATCGCGCGCCACGCCGTCCTCGTAGTCGGCGGCGGTCAGGCGGCCGTACAGCAGCGGCACGGCCACCATGTACTGGATGCAGTGGTCGCGGTCGGCCGGGTTGTTCAGCGGACCCTGCTTGTCGATGATGCGGATGCAGGCCTCGTGCGTGCGGATGACGATGCGGCTGATGTCCTCGGCCTTGCGGCCCAGCAGGCGTAGCCGTTCGTGCAGCTGCATCGCGCATTCCACGGCGGTCTGGGCGTGGAACTCGGCCGGATACGAGATCTTGAACAGCACGTTCTCCATCACGTAGCTGCCGTAGGGCCGCTGGAACTTGAACGGCTGGCCCTTGAACAGCACGTCGTAGAAGCCCCAGGTCTTGGCGCTGAGCACCGACGGATAGCCCATCTCGCCGCTGCGGGCGATCAGCGCCAGGCGCACGGCGCGGCTGGTGGCGTCGCCGGCGGCCCAGCTCTTGCGGCTGCCGGTGTTGGGCGCGTGACGATAGGTGCGCAGGCTCTGGCCGTCGACCCAGGCCAGCGACACGGCGTTGATGACTTCATCGCGGTCCAGGCCCAGCATCTGCGCCACCACGGCGGTGGACGCCACCTTGACCAGCACCACGTGATCCAGGCCGACCTTGTTGAAGGAGTTCTCCAGCGCGATGCAGCCCTGGATCTCGTGCGCCTTGATCATGCCGGTGAGCACGGCGCGCATGCTCAGGGGCGGCTTGCCGGCGGCCACGGCGGTGCGCGACAGCCAGTCGGCGACGGCCAGGATGCCGCCCAGGTTGTCGGACGGATGGCCCCATTCGGCGGCCAGCCAGGTGTCGTTGAAATCCAGCCAGCGGATCATCGCGCCGATGCTGAAGGCGGCCTGCACCGGATCCAGCTGGAACTGGGTGCCGGGGACCTTGGCGCCCTGCGGCACCACCGTGCCGGGCACGATCGGGCCCAGCAGCTTGCGGCACGCCGGGTACTCCAGCGCTTCCAGGCCGCAGCCCAGCGTGTCGATCAGGCAGTTGCGCGCGGTCTCGTAGGCGAGATCGCTCTGGATGTCATGGTTGAGGACGTAGTCCGCGATATCGGCCAGCACCTGGTCGGGATCGGGACGCACGTTGGAGATGGGGGCGGACATGCGGATACCTCTCCTGGAAATGGATACAGGAGGCCGCGGCGGGCCCGCGCGGCGCCGGATGGGACGACGACGGGCCCGGGGCGGTCACGTTACTTCCGCTTCTCGATCGGCACGAACTTCTGGTCTTCCGGGCCCACGTAGTTGGCGGTGGGACGGATGATCTTGTTGTCGACGCGCTGCTCGATGATGTGGGCCGACCAGCCCGCCGTGCGCGCGATGACGAACAGCGGGGTGAACATGGCGGTGGGCACGCCCATCATGTGGTAGCTGACGGCCGAGAACCAGTCCAGGTTGGGGAACATCTTCTTGATGTCCCACATGACGGTTTCCAGGCGTTCGGCGATGTCGAACATCTTGGTGCTGCCGGCCTTCTTCGAGAGCTTGCGGGCGACTTCCTTGATGACCTTGTTGCGCGGGTCGGACACGGTGTAGACCGGGTGGCCGAAGCCGATCACGACTTCCTTGGCCTCGACGCGGCGGCGGATGTCGGCCTCGGCCTCGTCGGGGGTCTCGTAGCGCTTCTGCACTTCGAACGCGACTTCGTTGGCGCCGCCGTGCTTGGGGCCGCGCAGCGCGCCGATGGCGCCGGTGATGGCGGAATAGATGTCCGAGCCCGTGCCGGCGATCACGCGGCCGGTGAAGGTCGAGGCGTTGAATTCATGCTCGGCGTACAGGTTCAGCGAGATGTGCATGGCGCGCACCCACTCTTCGCTGGGCTTCTCGCCGTGCAGCAGGTGCAGGAAGTGGCCGCCGATGCTGTCGTCGTCGGTCTGCACGTCGATGGTGCGGCCGTTGTGGCTGTAGTGGTACCAGTACAGCAGGGCCGAGCCCAGGTTGGCCATCAGGCGGTCGGCGATGTCGCGCGCGCCGGGCAGGTTGTGGTCGTCCTTCTCGGGCAGCACGCAGCCCAGCACCGACACGGCCGTGCGCATCACGTCCATCGGGTGGCTGGCGGCGGGCAGCGCTTCCAGCGCCAGTTGCAGCTGCACCGGCAGGCCGCGCAGGCTGCGCAGCTTTTCCTTGTAGGCCTTCAGTTCGGCCTTGGTCGGCAGCTTGCCGTGGACCAGCAGGTGGGCGATTTCCTCGAACTCGCAGGTGTCGGCGACGTCCAGGATGTCGTAGCCGCGGTAGTGCAGGTCGTTGCCGCTGCGGCCGACGGTGCACAGCGCGGTATTGCCGGCGACGACGCCGGACAGCGCCACGGATTTCTTGGGCTTGAATGCCGCCTTTTCCTCGGGCTGGGCCTGCGTCTTCGCGTCCGCCTTGGGGGCTTGCTTCTTGGGGGCCGTGCTCATGTCTCTACTCTCCTTGCCTTGCGGGATGGTCAATGCAGTGGGACGGGCGGGCGCGGCGGATCGCCGCCGCGCCGGCCGCCGTAGACGGTGCGGGACTAGCCCTTGTTCTTCTGGAACAGGGCGTCCAGCTTCGATTCGAATTCGTGATAGCCGATGCGGTCGTACAGCTCTTCGCGCGTCTGCATCAGGTCGACCACGTTCTTCTGGTGGCCATCGCGGCGGATGGCGGTGTAGACGGCCTCGGCGGCCTTGTTCATGGCGCGGAACGCCGACAGCGGGTAGAGCACCATGCCCACGCCCACGCTCTTGAGTTCCTCGACCGAGAACAGCGGGGTCTTGCCGAATTCGGTGATGTTGGCCAGCACCGGCACTTTCACCGCCTTGACGAAGCGGTCGTAGGTGGGCAAATCGTAGGCGGCTTCGGCGAAGATGGCGTCGGCGCCGGCTTCGACGCAGGCCAGCGCGCGCTCGATGGCGGCGTCCACGCCGTGCGAGGCGATGGCGTCGGTGCGGGCGATCAGGTAGAAGTCGCTGTCGGTGCGGGCATCGGCGGCGGCCTTCACGCGGTCGGCCATTTCCTCGGTGCTGACGATTTCCTTGCCGGGACGGTGGCCGCAGCGCTTGGCGCCGACCTGGTCCTCGATGTGGCAGGCGGCCGCGCCGAACTTGATCAGGCTCTTGACCGTGCGGGCGATGTTGAAGGCCGACGGACCGAAGCCGGTGTCGATGTCGACCAGCAGCGGCACGTCGCACACGTCGGTGATGCGGCGCACGTCGGTCAGCACGTCGTCCATGGTGTTGATGCCCAGGTCCGGCAGGCCCAGCGAGCCGGCGGCGACGCCGCCGCCCGACAGGTAGATGGCGCGGTAGCCGGCGCGCTTGGCCAGCAGCGCATGGTTGGCGTTGATGGCACCGATGATCTGCAGCGGGCTTTCTTCGGCCAGCGCGCGACGGAACAGGGCGCCGGGCGATTCGGGTCTGGACATGGGTGGTCTCCGTGTATGTGGACCGGGTGTTCTGGACGTCCCCGGGCAGTGGGTGTGCCGGTCCGAGGCGGGCCCGGCGCCGGCTCGTGGCTGGCGTCCGACCTTACCTCGGGTCCGGAAAATAAATCTGTCCCCTGCGCGACAATCGTTTGCGACGCATTGGCGGCGGCGCAAGCGGACAGGTGTATTTGCCGGGGCGCAGGCGTCCGAAGACGCCTGGCGGGCGGCCTGCGATCGCATGGCGCGGATGGCGCCCGCGCATCGCCGGCCTGTGAATTGGGCCCGCGAACGGGCCCAATTTTCATGCTCGACCTGATTACTTCAGCAGGTCCTTCACGCCGTCGCGCTCTTCGAGCAGCTCTTTCAGCGTGAAGTCCAGGCGCTCGCGCGAGAAGGCGTCGATTTCCAGGCCTTCGACGCGCTTGTATTCGCCGTTTTCGGTGATGACCGGCACGCCGTAGATGATGCCTTCGGGGATGCCGTAGGAACCGTCGGACGGCACGCCCATCGTCACCCACTTGCCGTTGCTGCCCAGGACCCAGTCACGCACGTGGTCGATGGCGGCGTTGGCGGCCGAGGCGGCCGAGGACAGGCCGCGCGCCTCGATGATGGCGGCGCCGCGCTTGCCCACGGTGGGGATGAAGGTGTCGCGGTTCCAGGCGTCGTCGTTGATCAGCTTGGCCAGGCTCTGGCCGCCGACCGTGGCGAAGCGGAAGTCGGGGTACATCGTGGGCGAGTGGTTGCCCCACACGACCAGCTTTTCGATGTCGGCCACGGCCTTGCCGGACTTGGCGGCCAGTTGCGACAGGGCGCGGTTGTGGTCCAGGCGCAGCATGGCGGTGAAGTTCTTGGCGGGCAGGTCCGGCGCCGACTTCATGGCGATGTAGGCGTTGGTGTTGGCCGGGTTGCCGACCACCAGCACCTTGACGTTGCGGCTGGCGACGTCGTTCAGGGCCTTGCCCTGGGCCGTGAAGATCTGGGCGTTGACGGACAGCAGGTCCTTGCGTTCCATGCCGGGGCCGCGCGGACGGGCGCCGACCAGCAGGGCCACGTCGGCGTCCTTGAAGGCGGTGCGCGGGTCGCTGTGGGCGGTGACTTCCTGCAGCAGCGGGAAGGCGCAGTCATCCAGTTCCATGATGACGCCCTTCAGGGCCTTTTGCGCTTTCTCGTCGGGGATTTCCAGCAGTTGCAGGATGACAGGCTGGTCTTTGCCGAGCATTTCGCCGGAGGCGATGCGGAACAGCAGGGCGTAGCCGATTTGGCCGGCGGCGCCGGTGACGGCGACACGCAAGGCGGGCTTGGACATGGACGTTCTCCGTAAGTGTTTGGCGAGAAGAAATCTCGACAATCAGTGTAATCGTTGGGCGCGGAAACTCAGCGCGGGCATGAGCCTCTGACAGCCCGAAATCCTAGATCGAATTTACGTGAGCGTCAATTTCTCTTATATCTTATATAAGACATAAGACGTTGGACAACGCCGCCGGCGATGTGCCACAATGGAGCGTTTGTTCGAATGCGTCGCGGCACAGCCGGCTGCGCGCCTGTTCCTAGGCCAGATCACCGGCGGCGGCGCATCGTGGATGAGCATGGATCCCGTGCGCCGCATACTCATTCATCCGGATGGACATGACACTTTCAAGACGATCCATGGCAGACCCACGGCCCGAAACCGCCCTACGCACACGCGCCGCCCGTCCGGCGGGCGAGGGGGCCGCTTTCAGTCCGCTGTACCGCCAGATCAAGGAACTGCTGGTGCAGAGCCTGGACCGCGGCGAATGGAAGCCCGGCGAACTGATCCCCAGCGAAATCGACCTCGCCGCCCGTTTCCAGGTGAGCCAGGGCACGGTGCGCAAGGCGGTCGATGAACTCGCCGCCGAGCACCTGCTGCTGCGCCGCCAGGGCAAGGGCACCTTCGTCGCCACCCACCACGAAGCGCGCGTGCGCTACCGCTTCCTGCGCCTGGCCGCCGACGACGAGGCCCAGGCCGGGTCCGGCCGCGCCGAAAGCCGCATCCTGGAATGCCGGCGCCTGCGCGCGCCGGCCGAGATCGCGCGCGGCCTGGAGCTGCGCGCCGGCGAGACGGTCATCATGATCCGCCGCCTGCTCTGCATGGACACGACCCCCACCGTGGTGGACGACATCTGGCTGCCCGGCGCGAGTTTCCGCGGGCTGACGCTGGAGCTGCTCACCGCCAACAAGGCCCCGATGTACGGCCTGTTCGAATCCGAGTTCGGCGTCAGCATGGTGCGCGCCGACGAGAAGCTGCGCGCCGTGGCGGCGCCGGCCGAAATCGCCCCCTTGCTTAATGTTTCCCCCGGCGCGCCGTTGCTGCAGGTGGACCGAGTGTCCTATACCTATGGTGACCGCCCCATGGAAATCCGGCGGGGTTTGTACTTGACCGATCGCTACCACTACCGCAATAGTTTGAATTGATGAGCTTTTTCCCTACGATTTGATACCAACCCGTTCTCTGGGCGAAAATACTGTGTTTGCCCGCGAGGGCCACGCAGAGTTCCGCCAGTTTTTTACGCCGTAACGATTCCCTAGTTCAGAAACACCGAGGCCGTCATGTCCGACACCGCTGCCAAGCCACGCCCGCAGTTTCGCAATATTGGTCTAGCCCAAGTTGCGTTCTCCTATCGCCTGCCCCTGGCCGGCAAGCTGTCCATCCTTCACCGCGTGAGCGGTGTGCTGCTGTTCCTCTGTCTGCCCTTGGTCATCCTGCCGCTGTTCGCGGCCAGCGTGGCCGCCCCGCAGACGTTCGCGGCCGTGGCTGCCTACGCGGGTAATCCGATCGTCAAGCTCGTCCTGCTGGTCCTGATCTGGGGCTATCTGCACCACTTCTGCGCCGGCATCCGCTACCTGCTGCTGGACCTGCACATCGGCCTGGACAAGCAGTCGGCCAAGAAGAGCGCCGGCGTGGTCTTCGGCATCAGCCTGGCGCTGACCGTCGTGTTCGCCCTCAAACTGTTCGGAGTGCTGTAATGGCCGAAGCAAAGAACTACGGCGCCAAGCGCCTGGTCGTAGGCGCGCACTACGGCACCATCGATTTCATCATTCAGCGCGTCACCGCGGTCATCATGGCCGTCTACACGCTGGTGCTGCTCATCGGCATCCTGGTGATGCCCGCCTTCACGTACGAGAACTGGACCGCGCTGTTCACGTTCTACGTGGGCGTACTTCCGGTCGGCCAGCTCCTGGCCACCCTCGCATTCATTGCGCTGGCCTGGCATGCCTGGATTGGCGTGCGCGACCTCTGGATGGACTACGTCAAGTCGGTGGGCCTGCGCCTGCTGCTGCAAGTGCTGACGATCCTCTGGCTGGTCGGTTCGGTCGTTTATTTCGCGCAAATCCTCTGGAGCATCTAAGCCGTGGTCTCTGTCATGAAATCCTTGCCGCGCCGCCAGTTTGATGTGGTGGTCGTCGGCGCCGGTGGAGCCGGCATGCGTTGTTCCCTGCAACTGTCCCAGGCCGGCCTGTCGGTCGCCGTGCTGTCCAAGGTGTTCCCGACCCGTTCGCACACCGTGGCGGCGCAGGGCGGCGTGAGCGCCTCGCTGGGCAACATGAGCGAGGACAACTGGTACTGGCACATGTACGACACCGTCAAGGGCTCGGACTGGCTGGGCGACCAGGACGCCATCGAATTCATGTGCCGCGAAGCGCCGAACGCCGTGTACGAGCTCGAGCACTTCGGCATGCCGTTCGACCGCAACCCCGACGGCACCATCTACCAGCGCCCGTTCGGCGGCCACACCGCCAACTTCGGCGAGAAGCCGGTCCAGCGCGCCTGTGCCGCCGCCGACCGCACCGGCCACGCGCTGCTGCACACCCTCTACCAGCGCAACGTCGCCGCGCGCACCCAGTTCTTCGTCGAATGGATGGCGCTGGACCTGCTGCGCAACGAAGCGGGCGACGTCGTGGGCGTGACCGCCCTGGAAATGGAAACGGGCGAGATCTACATCCTGGAAGCCAAGACCACGGTGCTGGCCACCGGCGGCGCCGGCCGCATCTGGGCCGCTTCCACCAATGCCTTCATCAACACCGGTGACGGCCTGGGCATGGCCGCCCGCGCGGGCATCCCGCTGCAGGACATGGAATTCTGGCAGTTCCACCCGACCGGCGTGGCCGGCGCCGGCGTGCTGATCACGGAAGGCGTGCGCGGCGAAGGCGGCATCCTGCTGAACAAGGATGGCGAACGCTTCATGGAGCGCTATGCGCCCACGCTGAAGGACCTGGCCCCGCGCGACTTCGTGTCCCGCTCGATGGACCAGGAAATCAAGGAAGGCCGCGGCTGCGGTCCTGACGGCAGCTACGTGGTGCTCAAGCTCGACCACCTGGGCGCCGACGTGATCAACAAGCGCCTGCCCTCGATCCGCGAAATCGCCATCAAGTTCGGCAACGTCGACCCGATCAAGGAACCGATCCCCGTCGTCCCGACCATCCACTACCAGATGGGCGGCATCCCGGCCAACTATCACGGCCAGGTGCTGACGCGCGAAAACGGCGAGAACAAGATCGTCAACGGCCTGTACGCCATCGGCGAATGCGCCGCGGTGTCGGTGCACGGCGCCAACCGCCTGGGCACGAACTCGCTGCTGGACCTGATCGTCTTCGGTCGCGCCACCGGCAACCACATCGTCAATTCGCACCCGGAACGCCAGCACTCGCACCAGCCCGTGCCGCAGCAGGCCGTGGAATTCTCGCTGGACCGCGTCAACAAGCTGGAATCGCGCACCTCGGGCGAAAAGACCCAGGACATCGGCAACGCCATCCGCTTCTCGATGCAGCGTCACTGCGGCGTGTTCCGCACGCTGGAGCTGCTGAACGAAGGCGTGACCCAGATCGAAGACCTGGCCAAGCAAGCCGACAACATCTACTTCAAGGACAAGTCCAAGGTGTTCAACACCGCGCGCGTCGAGGCGCTGGAACTGGCCAACATGACCGAAGTGGCCCGCGCCACGATCAAGTCGGCCGCCAACCGCACCGAAAGCCGCGGCGCGCATGCGCTGGACGACCACCCGACCCGCGACGACGAGAACTGGCTGAAGCACACGCTGTGGTACTCCGAAGGCAGCCGCCTGGACTACAAGCCCGTGCAGATGAAGCCGCTGACGGTCGAGTCCTTCCCGCCCAAGGCGCGTACCTTCTAAGTCCGGATAGAGCCTACTATGAGCACCAAGAGAATCGTCAAGTTCGAAATCTACCGCTACGATCCGGACAAGGACGAGCGTCCCTACATGCAGAAGCTGGAAGTCGAGCTTCAGCCGACCGACAAGATGCTGCTCGATGCGCTGGTGCGCATCAAGAACGACGTCGACGACAGCCTGGCGCTGCGCCGCTCGTGCCGTGAAGGCGTGTGCGGTTCGGACGCCATGAACATCAACGGCAAGAACGGCCTGGCCTGCACGACGAACCTGCGCGAGCTGAAGGAACCGATCGTGCTGCGTCCGCTGCCCGGCCTGCCGGTGATCCGCGACCTGATCGTGGACATGACGCACTTCTTCAACCAGTACCACTCGATCCGCCCGTACCTCATCAACGACACGCCGCCGCCCGAAAAGGAACGCCTGCAGTCGCCCGAGGCCCGCGAAGAGCTGGACGGTCTGTACGAGTGCATCCTGTGCGCGTGCTGTTCCACTTCCTGCCCGTCGTTCTGGTGGAATCCGGACAAGTTCGTCGGCCCGGCCGGCCTGCTGCAGGCCTACCGCTTCATCGCGGACAGCCGCGACGAAGCCACCGGCAGCCGCCTGGACAACCTGGAAGACCCGTACCGCCTGTTCCGTTGCCACACCATCATGAACTGCGTCGACGTCTGTCCGAAGGGCCTGAATCCGACCAAGGCGATCGGCAAGATCAAGGAACTGATGGTCCGCCGGACGGTCTAGTTTCAAGCAGCTTTTTTATCGCCGCGCGCTCCGGGATCGGGTCCTCCCGGAGCGCGGCACGCCGAAGGGCGGCGCGGGTTGCAGGCATTGTGCCGCCGGGCCGCTCCCAGGCGGCAACGCCCCCGCGGGCGCGGCGCGCGTAGGGCCTTCATTTAGGTGTAACGATGAGCAGGCTTACTGAACTGGAGCGGGCGCGACTGCGTTGGCGGGCGCGCCGCGGCTTGCTCGAAAACGACTTGATCATCACCCGGTACCTCGACGCCCATGAGGCCGAGCTCACCGACGATGACGTAGCCGCATTGACGCAGCTCTTCGAGTTGGGAGACAACGATCTTCTCGACCTGCTGCTGGCCCGCAAGGAACTCGAGGGCGCGCTGGACACGCCCCGGCTCCGCAACATCATCGGCCAGATGCGGTCGCTCTGATTAATTGAGAGGAAAAAACATGAACCTGTCTGACAAAAAAGCCACGCTATCCTTCTCGGACGGCAGCGCCCCCATCGAGTTTCCCGTCTACAAGGGCACGGTCGGTCCGGATGTGATCGACATCCGCAAGCTGTACGGCCAGACGGGCATGTTCACGTTCGACCCCGGCTTCATGTCCACCGCCGCCTGCGAATCGGGCATCACGTACATCGACGGCGACAAGGGCGAGCTGCTGTACCGCGGCTTCCCCATCGAACAGCTGGCCGTGAACTGCGACTTCATGGACATCTGCTACCTGATCCTGAACGGCGAACTGCCGAACGCGACTCAGAAGGCCGATTTCGACTCGCAAGTGACCCATCACACGATGGTGAACGAGCAGCTGCACTTCTTCCTGCGCGGCTTCCGCCGCGACGCGCACCCGATGGCCGTGCTGACCGGCCTGGTCGGCGCGCTGTCGGCGTTCTACCACGACTCCACCGACATCACCAATCCCCAGCACCGCCACATCTCGGCCATCCGCCTGATCGCCAAGATGCCGACGCTGGTCGCGATGGCGTACAAGTACTCGCAAGGCCAGCCCTTCATCTATCCGCAGAACGACCTGTCCTACACGGGCAACTTCCTGCGCATGATGTTCGCCACGCCGTGCGAAGAGTACAAGGTCAACGAAGTCGTCGAGCGCGCGCTCGACCGCATCTTCATCCTGCACGCCGACCACGAGCAGAACGCCTCGACCTCGACCGTGCGCCTGTGCGGCTCGTCGGGCACCAACCCCTTCGCCGCCATCTCGGCCGGCGTGGCTTGCCTGTGGGGCCCGGCTCACGGCGGCGCCAACGAAGCCTGCCTGCAGATGCTCGAAGAACTGCAAGCCAACGGCGGCATCGCCAAGGTCGGCGAGTTCATGGAGAAGGTCAAGGACAAGAACTCGGGCGTGCGCCTGATGGGCTTTGGCCACCGCGTCTACAAGAACTACGACCCGCGCGCCAAGCTGATGCAGGAAACCTGCAAGGAAGTGCTCTCGGCCCTGGGCCTGGAAAACGACCCGCTGTTCAAGCTGGCCATGGAACTGGAACGCATCGCCCTGTCGGATCCGTACTTCGTGCAGCGCAAGCTGTACCCGAACGTGGACTTCTACTCGGGTATCGTGCAGCGCGCCATCGGCATCCCGACCTCGCTGTTCACGGCCATCTTCGCGCTGGCCCGCACGGTGGGCTGGATCGCCCAGTGGAACGAAATGCTGTCGGACCCCGACTACAAGATCGGCCGTCCCCGCCAGCTGTTCACCGGCTCGGTCACGCGCGACGTGCCCCCGATGGACAAGCGCTGATCCTTCCGCGCTTGCGCAGACAAACCCGCCCGCTGTGGCGGGTTTGTTTTTTTGGGCGCCCGGGATCAGGCGCTTGCGCGTGGCGTCGAGCCAGGCGGCCCTGGCATGGCCGGCGCTGTCAGATCTGACAGGGAACGGGTAAACACCAATTCAAAGGCATATGCCTTTTGGCAGAATCCACCGAAAACAGCGAGGGCGGAAAGCCCCTTGCGGCAGCACGCAGGCAGCAGCATCAAGCATCAGGCAGCAACTGGCGTCGGGCCGCGGCAGCGGGCGGGGCCAGCCGCAGTCCCGTAAAGACAGCGCCGCTCGCCGGCGTCAGCCCTGCCGGGGGGAAAATTGAAGCTGAACTATTCAACCGAGGCGCTGACCGAGCGTCAGCGGCCGGAATACTGGAACGAAGTTGTCTGCAAGCATTGCGTCCTGGCAGACAGCACCATCGAAAGCCCGCGCAAGTTCATCGGCAAGTACGCCGCCAAGTCGATCGACGACATCGAGATCTCCCGGATGTCCTCGCCGCGCCATGTCTGGGAGCGCGAGGCCACCCATATGCGCAAGGACTCGAACGAGGCCTTCCTGCTGACGCTGATGGAATCCGGGATCGGCCATCTGTCGCAGTCCGGCCGTTCCACGCAGGTCAACAATGGCGACATCGCGCTGTACGATGCGGAGCGCCGGTTCACCTATGACGTGACGCCTGAGTCTGTCCTATTGTTACGTATCCCGCGCAAACAGCTGCTGTATCGCGCGCCCCTGGCCGAGCGCTACACGGCGGTGCGCTTCACGCCGGACAAGCCCATCACCGGCCTGCTGGCCAGCATGCTGCGCGAAGCCGCCAGCGCAAATTTCACCGAAGACCTGCCCGCCGGCGTGCAAAAGCAGTTTGCCGCGTCATTGCTCGATCTGCTGGCCGCGACCATCCAGGTGCAGATGGCCGGCTGCGATCCCGAGGCCGACGAACGCGAGCGGCGGTTGCAGCGGGTCAAGCAGTACATCGAATCGCAGCTGGATGATCCGCTGCTGACCGTGGACCGCATCGCCAGCGCCCTGAACATGTCCGAGCGCACGCTGACCCGCCTGTTCGCGCACAGCGGCAGCACGCCCATGCGCTGGGTCTGGCAACGGCGTCTCGAGGCCGCCTACTGCGCGTTGAAGGAGGGCCGGGCGCGGCAGGTGACCGTCGCGGCGTTTCGCAACGGCTTCAACGACGTCGCGCACTTCAGCCGCCTCTTCAAGCTCAGCTACGGCCATTCGCCGAAGGATCTGCTGAGCCGCCCCAGGCGCTGAACGGCGTCGAACGACACCGACCGCAAGGCCGGCCGTGAGCCCTGGACAGGGCCGCGCGCCGGCCTTTTTCATTGCCTCGGGCCACCCCAAGATGAAAAGCGCTCCCCTCTCGGGGGGGTAGCAAGCGCGCGTGGTGTGCCGCACATGTCTGCATGATTTGTCCGTGGCGGCCACAGTCAAGCGCCGTGGCCGTCACGAGCAAGAAATCTTGTTCCGAGCGCCTTAGTCTGCATGCAGGCAAGCATCTGGGCATTTCAGTGTGTTCACGGCGCGGGCGCGCCAACTGCACGGACAGGGAGAACGGGATGAATCACGATGATCTGCACTACATGGGCATGCGCGAAATCGGCCTGGCCATCCAGGCTGGCGAGCTTTCCTCGGAAGCCGTCACCGAACGCCAATTCGAACGCATCGCCCAGCTTGACGGCCGGCTCAAGAGCTACGCATTGCTCATGAAGGACGGCGCGCTGGCGGCCGCGCGCCAGGCCGACAGGGAAATCGCGCAGGGCCAGCTGCGCGGTCCGCTGCATGGCGTGCCCGTGGCCGTCAAGGACCTGTGCTGGACCGCCGACGCGCCGACGGCCTTCGGCACCACGATCTACCGTGGATTCCAGACCCACGAGGACGGCACGGTGGTGAAACGCCTGCGCGAGGCGGGCGCCGTCATCCTGGGCAAGGTGCAGCTGACAGAGGGCGCGCTGACGGATCATCATCCTGATATCGATCCGCCCGTGAACCCCTGGAATCCCGCGCACTGGACCGGCGTGTCCTCCAGCGGCTCCGGCGTCGCGCCGGCGGCGGGCCTGTGCTACGGCGCCATCGGCACCGACACCGGCGGCTCCATCCGCTTTCCCTCGGCGGCCTGCGGCGTGACCGGCATCAAGCCCACCTGGGGACGCGTGAGCCGCCATGGCGCGTTCGAGCTGGCGGCCTCGCTCGATCACCTGGGCCCCATGACCCGCAGCGCGGAAGATTCGGCGGCGATGCTGGGCGTCATCGCGGGCGCCGACGACAACGATCCCACGGCCAGCCAGTTGCCGGTGCCTGACTATCTGCGCGAAATGGAGCGCGGCGTCCGGGGGCTGCGCATCGGCGTCGACACACGCTGGAACCACGATGATGTCGACGCGCCCACGCGCGGCATGATGGACGAGGTTGTGCGGGTAATGACGGAGCTGGGGGCCGAGATCGTCGAGGTCCGCGCGCCGGACGCGGTCGACGTGCAGCGCAACTGGTTCAACCTGTGCGGCATCGAGGCCGCCGTGGTCCACGAAAAGACCTATCCCTCGCGCAAGGACGAGTACGGCCCGGCCTTGGCCAACCTCATCGAAACGGGTCGGGCGCTGCGTGGCACCGACTATCAGAAGATCCTGCTGCAGCGGGCCGCGTACACGGGCCGGATGCGCGCGCTGATGCGGCAGGTGGACGCGCTGCTGGTGCCGACCACGCCGATCGCCTCGCCGACGGTGGCGCAGATGCACGTCTCCGGCCAGGAATACGTGGACATCTGGTTCGCCATGATGCGCTACACGGCGCCGCTGGACATGGCCGGCGTGCCCACCATCACGCTGCCGGGCGGCTTCCTGGCGGATGCGGGCACGCCCATCGGCTTTCAGTTCGTCGGCGCCGATTTCCGCGAAGACCTGATCGTGCGCGCCGCGCACGCCTATCAGCAGGCCACCGACTGGCATCGCCGTCGCCCCGACCTGGCCTGGGTCTGATACGTCCTGGTCACGGACTCTCTCAATGGGAGGAGCCTCCATGTCTCTCAATCGACGCGGTTTCATCAAGACGGCCGCCGGCGCGCTGGCCTACGCCAGCAGCTTCGACCTGCTGGCGCAGGCGAAGATCGATTCGTCCAAGTCCATCAAGGTCGCCAACCTGCTGGACAAGACCGGCGTGCTGAACAACTACTGCCTCAAGCAGATCAAGGCGGTGGCCATGGCGGCCGACGAGATCAACGCCGCCGGCGGCCTGCTCGGCCGCAAGGTGGAAATCATCTTCTATGACACGCAATCCAGCAATCGGCTCTACTCGCAATACGCGACCCAGGCCTTCGTGCGCGACAAGGTCGATGTGATTCATGGGGCGGTCGCCAGTTCAGCGCGCGAGGTCGTCCGACCCATCGTGCAGCGCTTCAAGGGCCTGTATTTCTACAATGCACTGTACGAAGGCGGCGTCTGCGACCGGCGTCATGTCTGCCCCGGCATGGTGCCGGGACAGGAGCTGGATCCGCTGGTCGACTACGTGATCAAGGAGCGCAACGCCAAGACCCACTACATCCTGGCCGCTGACTACAACTATGGCCAGATCACCAGCAAGTGGCTGCAGAAATTCATCCGCGAAAAGGGCGCCAGGGACGTCGCGGTCGAGTTCTTTCCACTGGACGTGACCAACTTCGCGCCCGCGCTCAGCCGCATCCAGGCGGCCAGGCCGGACGCCGTGTGGTCCGCCCTGGTCGGCGATGCCCACATGAGCTTCTACCGCCAGTTCGAATCGACCATCGGCAAGAAGAACATGACGCTGGTCGGCACCGTGTACGGCGCGGCCCGTGAAAACGCCATGCTGAGCGCGCAGGAGAACGACGGCACCATCATCGCCGCGTCCTTCATCGACACGCTTCCCACGGAAGCGGCAAGAGGCTTCGTCCAGCGCTTCGCGCGGTTCACCGGAGAATCCGACTACATCGGCGAGTATGGCGAGTACGGCTATCGGGGCATGATGCTCTGGGCCGAGGCCGTGCGGCGCGCCGGCAGCGTGGAACCCGACAAGGTGATCGCGGCGCTGCCGGGCACGCGCTACGACGGTCCCGGCGGGCTGTATTCCATCGACGAACAGGCCAACCACACCGTCATGGACATTCATATCGCCATCGGCAACAAGGACAAGGGCTTCGACGTCGTCAAGTCGTTCCCCCAGCGTCAGCCCAGCGACACGCAGGCAGTATGCGACCTGCGCCGCAACCCCGACGACACCCGTCAGTACGAACCCAAGCTCTAGATCCGGATGCGCCCGCGCCGCCCATTCCGGCCGCGCGGACGCGCCCCTGCCTTACGCTGCGGAGAACGCCTTGGCATCGATCTACACCAACCTCTACCTCATCGTCTTCTCGATCTCGTTGATGCTGCTGATCAGCCTGGGACTGGCGGTGATCTTCGGCATGATGAAGGTCATCAACCTGGCCCACGGCGAATTCATGATGGTGGGCGGATACGCCTGCGTGCTGTCCGTCAACGCCGGCGCGCCGCTATGGCTGGGCGTGCTGGCCGGCGGCGTCGTCACGGGCCTGGCCGGCATCGTGGTCGAGCGGCTGGTGATCCGCCACCTCTACGGCAGGATGATGGACACGCTGCTGGCCACCTGGGGACTGTCGTTGCTGTTCGTGGGCGCGGCCACCACGGTGTTCGGCGCCTCCAGCATCGGCCTGTCGACGGACTTCGCCAACGTCGCCATCGGCGGCATGAACGTGTCTTCCTACAACCTGGCGATCTGCGCATTCTCCCTGGTCCTGGTGGCGCTGTGCTGGTGGCTGGCGGTGCGGACCAAGGCCGGCCTGATCGTGCGGGGCACCATGCAGGCGCCGGAAATGGCCAGCTGCCTGGGCGTGGACAGGAACCGGGTTTACATGGCCACCTTCGGGCTCGGGTCCTGCCTGGCCGGGCTTGCCGGCGCGGCGCTGGCGCCCCTGACCGGCGTCAGCCCGGCCATGGGCGGCTTCTTCGTGGCCAAGGCCTTCATCACCGTCATCGTCGGCGGCCATCTGCCCCTGGTCGGCGCCAGCGCGGCGTCCACGCTGTTCGGCGCGATCGATGGCGCGGTGTCCTACGCCTACAGCTCCGTGCTGGGCGAGGTCTCGATGCTGATCGCCGCGGTCCTGCTGCTGCGCATGCTGCCGCTGGGCATCACCGGCCGCATGAAGCGAGGTATCTAGCATGAGCGGTTCCACGTTTTCCATGGATTTCGACGCGCATGCGGGCCGTTCGCCGCGGCGTCCCTGGTGGTTCTCGGTGCTTGCCTGCACGGCGCTGATGCTGGCCGTGCCGCAGTACGGCGACACCGCGATGCAGCTCGACTTGTCGCTGGTGATGATCCTGTCCCTGCTGGCGCTGAGCATGGGCTTCCTGTGGGGCTACGTCGGGATCCTCAGCTTCGGCCAGACCATCTTCTTCGGACTGGGCGGCTATGCCTACGCGCTGTGCAGCCTCAACACGGACCTGCCGCTGGCGGCGTTCGCGCTGGCCGCCGTTGTGCCCATGCTGTTCGCGCTGCTGCTGGGCTACTTCATGATGTACGGCCGCATCAGCGACATCTACCTGAGCGTCATCACGCTGGTCGTCACGCTGATCTTCGAGAAGGGCGTGCGCGCCACCTCGGGGCCCGAGTACGTGATCGGCAGCGTGCGGCTGAACGGCCAGAACGGGATACCGGGATTGCCGGGCCTGCCGCTGCGGATCGGTCCGCTCGACCTGCAGTCCATCGAGGGCATTTTCTATCTGGCACTGGGCTTGCTGGCGCTGGCGTACATCGGCATCCGCCTGTTCCTGGCCAGCGCGCCAGGGCGCGTGATGGTGGGCCTGCGCGAAAACGAGCGCCGCATGGAACTGCTGGGGTACGACAGCCGGCGGTACAAGCTGATGGCCTTCGTCATCGCCGGCGGCCTCGCAGGCCTGTCCGGCGGCCTGTACGCGCTGTGGGGCAACTTCGTCGGCCCGGAAATGTTCAGCCTGAATCAGGCCGCGATGGTGGTCATCTGGGTGATCGTGGGCGGGCGCTCGCTGCTGCTGGGCGCCATCATCGGCACCTTGCTGATCCAGTATCTCACCACCTGGCTGGGCACGGTGGGCGTGGGGCAGGTCACGCTGACCCTGGGTTTCATATTGATTCTCTGCGTGCTGCTGTTTCCGCAGGGGCTGGTGCCGGCATGCAGGAGCCTGCTGGGCCGGCTGCAGCCGCGGCGGCGCGAAGGGAGCGACTGATGACGCAGCCAGACATCATTCTCGAAGCGCGTGGCGTGGGCAAGCGCTTCGGCGGCGTCAGGGCGTTGGGCAATATCGACTTCACCCTGCGGCGAGGCGAACTGCGCTGCCTGATCGGGCCGAACGGCGCGGGCAAGAGCACCTTCTTCAAGCTGCTCAGCGGTCAGATGGCGCCGTCGGAAGGTGACGTCCTGTTCGATGGTCGCAGCATCCGTCGCGCGCAGCCGCATGCCATCGCGCAGCGGGGCATGGGCATCAAGAACCAGGTGCCCACCGTGCTGGACGGCCTGACGGTGGACGAGAACCTGTGGCTGGCGGCCAGGAGCGCCTGCGGTTCCCGTGCGGCCCGGGACCGGGCGGAGCAACTGAAGGCGCGGCTGGGGCTGCGCGCCGTCGCCCGCAGGCTGGTGGGCGAGCTGGCCCACGGCCAGCGCCAATGGGTGGAGATCGGCATGGTGGTGGCGCGCGAACCCAAGGTGATTCTGCTCGACGAGCCGGCGGCTGGCATGAGCGACGAGGAAACCGTGCGCATGGCGGAGCTGATCCTGGAACTGAATGCGCGGGCGGCGGTGGTGGTGGTCGAGCACGACATGGCCTTCATCGGCAGGATCGCGCGCATCGTCACGGTGTTTCATCAAGGCGGCATCCTGAAGGAAGGCTCGTTCGCGCAGATCATCGCCGACCCGAGGGTGCGCGACGTTTATCTGGGACGGGGGCGCGGCGCATGAACCTGCTGACGGTCAATTATCTGTCGTCCGGCTATGGCCGCATCCCGGTCCTGGACGGCGTTCGCTTCCATGTCGGCGAATCGGAATTCCTGGGCGTGCTCGGCCACAACGGCATGGGCAAGTCCACGCTGCTCAAGACGCTGATGGGCGTGCTGCCCGCCAGCGCGGGCGAAGTCTGCTTGCAGGATGCGGACATCACCCGTCTGCCGTCGCATGCCCGCGCCCGCCTGGGCATGGGGTATGTGCCGCAGGGGCGCGGCATCTTTCCCGGCCTGTCCGTGCTGGACAACCTGCGCTTTTCCGCCAAGGCCAATCCCGGCCGCAGCATGGACGTGGAAGAGATCCTGGCCGAGTATCCGCGCTTGAAGCCCCTGGCTAGCCGCCCCGGCGGCGCCCTGAGCGGCGGCGAACAGCAACTGCTGGCGCTGGCGCGGGCCCTAGTGGCTCGGCCCCGGCTGCTGTTGCTGGACGAACCCACCGAAGGCATCCAGCCTTCCATCATCGACGAGATCGTGGACAAGCTGAAGGAGTTGCGCGCGCGCCTGGGGCTGACCATCGTGCTGGTGGAGCAGAACATCGACTTCATCCGCCAGCTGTCGGATCGTGTGCTGCTGATCCACAAGGGCGTCATCACGCGGGCTTTGCAGCCCGATGAGCTGACAGACGAGTCGGCGCTGGATCATTTCACCTAGCAGGAAGGAGGGCGAGCCGCTCGCGCAGCGGATTGAAACGCTGGGATACACAGGAGCGAATACGTGTATCGACTCGCGTATCATGCTCAGCCATGATTCCCGTCGCGCTACCTTCGATCGAATCCCTGCTCCTGCTGTTCGCCTCGATGGGCGCGGGAGTGTGTCTGCTGATATGGCTGTTGCGGCTGCTGTTGAGCCGGCGGGCGCGTTCCCGCTTCGCCGCCAGGCCGGTGCTGGGCGTCGTGCTGATGCTGGTCCTGGCGCTGGCCGCCAGCTTCTACCTGTCATTCCAATACCAGGTGTGGCAGATCGACCGCGAATTCGCGCGCCGCGATGCCGCCCGACGCGTGACGCTGGCCCAGGCGCAGACGCTGGGCGGCGTGCTGATGCCGGCCGGCGCGCGGCTGACGCTGGCGAAGGAAGGTGAGCTGGAAACCTTCACCGAGGCGCTGTTCGACCCGCCGGCGCCGGCCTTTGGCCTGCGTGTCTCCCGCATCGAACGCTACCTGCACACCGACTACGATTCCAAGACGTACGAGGAGCTGCGCCGCTATCCGCACACCATCCACCTGTGGGGCGAGGGGCCGCAGCAGGTCGAGGGCTGGTTGTGCGATACGAGCCAGAAACTGCGCCTGCGCGTGGAGGACGAAGGGACGCGGCCAGAATTCGCCGAATGCGTGCTGGCCGGGGGCAATGCCATCGAAGGGGGCGTGGGGCGCTGGCCGGCCGGAACCGAGTTGCTGCGTATGGGGGGAGGCGTCGTCTACACGGATGGGCACCGCGAGCCGGTGAACTGGATGGTTCGCGTGCGCGATCCGCTGGGACTGCCGCTGGCGGGCCTGACGCTGGGCCGGCCCACGGTTCAGCTGGATGAAAACCGCCAGCTGCTGGCGGTGTCGGATGCCGAGCTGGCCTGCCCCTTGACGCTGGGCGAGATGCGCTATCCGGCGGGCACGCAGGTGAAGACGGCGGGCTATCCGCTGCGCCAGCGCTTTCCGTCGCAGTCCTGGGTGTTCAGCCCGGTGGCGCCCGGCCAGGCGACGCGCGCGGGTCAGTCGCAGCCGGTGAACGATGGCACGTCGGTGGTGCAGGCGCCGGACGGCGCCGTGCTGGGCGTGCTGTCCAACGAAGAGGCCGGCGTGCTGCGCTTCGCGCGGATCATCGTCAACGAGACGGATCCGCAGGAACCGCCGGTGCGCTGCCCCTGATGCGCGGGCGCCGCGACGTCAGGGCGCGGACGACGGGAACGTGACGGTCAGCGCGATGCCTCGGTCCTGCAGGCCGGCCCCCAGCGTGATGTCCGCGCCGTGGCGCCGGGCGATCTGCGCGACCAGCGCCAGACCGATGCCGCTGCCGCGCTCGCCGCTGCCCGCCACGCGGTGGAAGCGGTCGAAGACGCGCTGCCGTTCCTGCGGCGCAATGCCGGGGCCGTTGTCCGCTACCTTCAGCACCGCGCCGCCGTCTTGCCTGTCGCGGCACGACACCATCACCTGGCCGCCCGCGGGCGTGTAGCGCAGCGCATTGTCCAGCAGATTGCGCAGCAGCACGCCCAGCGCATCCAGGTTGCCCATGACGGCGCAGGGCTGCGTGTCCAGGACGATGCGCTGTTGCTTGCGCTGGGCGGCGGCCTCGTAGTCGCGCGCGATCATGTTCGCCAGCTGGTCCAGGCGCAGCGTTTCCGGCACGCTGTCGCACAGGGTATCGGTGCGGGCCTGGTCCAGCAGCTGTTCGGTCAGGCGGCCGGTGCGTATGGCCACGGCGCGCAGCTTGTCCACGGCTTCGGCGCGTTGCGGCGTGTCGGGGCTGCGCGCCACCAGTTCGGCCTGGGCGCTGAGCGCGGCCAGCGGCGTGCGCAGCTCATGGGCGGCGTTGGCGAGGAATTCACGCTCGCGCTCGACCGTCGCGCGCTGGCGTTCGAGCAGCTGGTTGATCGAATCGATGAACGGCCGCAGCTCGGCCGGCATGCCCGCCAGCGGCACCAATGTCTGATCCTGCGGCTGGCGTCGCAGGATCATGTCGCCCGCGCGGTCCACCGGCTTGAAGGCCCGTCGCATCACGCCCAGGGCCGCGGCCACGAGCAGCAGGAACATCAGCGTGGCGAAGATCAGGCCGCGCGTCAGGCGGTGGACATAGTTTTCCCGCAACGCCTGGGTGGATTTGGCGGCCTGGACCTGGACGCGGCCGCTGGCGTCGTTGAGGGCATAGGCGCGCCAGGTCTGTCCGCCAGAATCAGAAGTGGCATAGCCGGGTTTGAAGTCGGCGACGAAGGGCGCGTCCGGCGTATCCGGCGTGCGCTGCAGCAGCCGGCGATCAGCCAGCGACCAGACCTGCACGCGGGTCTGATCGGCGTCCTCCTCGGGCGTGGTGGCGACCGCCAGGCCCGCGCCGGGCGCGCGTTCGAGCAGACTGTCCGGCGCCAGCGTCATGGCCTGCACCGCCGCATCGCGCAGGGACTGGTCCCATTGGCCGGTCTGCTCGTCGGTCACCATGCGGTGCTGGAGCGCGAAGGCCGCGAACCAGGCGAGCGTCATCGTCAGCAGCAAGGCGGCCGCCAGGCGCTTGCGCAGGGATTTCATGGCGTATCGCCCGTTTCGATGCGGTAGCCCACGCCGTGCGCGGTGACGATCAGGCCTTCGCCGAGCTTGCGCCGCAACTGGTGGACATAGACCGCCACGGTATTGCTCTCGATGGTGCCGCTGCCGCCATATACCGCCACCTCCAGCTGTTCGCGGCTGACGGTCTGGCCCATGCGCTCCATCAGGGCCAGCAGCGTGCGGTATTCGTGGGCGCTGAGGCTGACTTCCCTGCCGGCGCGCGTGACGATCTGGCGGGCCGGTTCGATCGCCACATCGCCCCGGCGCATGGCCGAGACCACGGTGTTGCTGCTGCGGCGCAGGACGGCGCGCAGCCGGGCCTGCAGTTCGTCGAGCTGGAACGGCTTGACGATGTAGTCGTCGGCGCCGGCGTCCAGGCCGGCGACGCGTTCGCTCAGGCGGTCGCGCGCGGTGATGATGAGCACGGGCGTGGCGTCGTAGCGCGCGCGCATCGAGGCCAGTACCTTCAGGCCGCTGCCCTCGGGCAGCCCCAGGTCCAGCAGCACCGCCTTGTAGTCGTGCTCGACCAGGGCGAGGCGGGCGTCGGACAGGCTGCGGACCCAGTCCACCCGCGCGCCGTCCTGCGTCAGGCCGGCGCACACCGCGTCGCCGAGCATGGCGTCGTCTTCAACGAGCAAGATCCGCAAGGGGCCTCCGGGCCGCCGGGACAGGGCGCGAGGCGCGGTCCCCGGGGCTTAAAGAATTCTTAAAAGGTCCCCGCCAGAATGCGGCGCTGGGGTTACAGGCCCCTGGCCGGCGACGTTCCCGGCCGTGATCAACCGCCTGGAGCATGAACCTTGATGAAAACAAGTATGGGCATATTAACAAGCCGTTTCCTGGCAACCGCGGCATCGATGCTGGCGGCGGCCGCCGTCCAGGCCGAGGGCGACGGCCGGAATGTCGTGGGGCTGGGGGTGGGCGTAGTGCCGGTCTACCAGGGCTCCAGCGAGTACCGCACACTGCCGGTGCCCATGCTGAACTATGAGTCGGGCAGCTTCTTCGTGACCCCGCGCGCCGGCCTGCCGGCCATGGGATTGAAGACGCGGCTGGCGCAGGATTGGGAGGCCGGCGTATTCGTCGGCATGGGCCTGAACCGCGATTCCAGCGATGCCGATCGCCTGAAAGGACTGGACGATATCGACTACCACGCAACCTATGGCGCCTTCGTGGAATGGCGCCCCGGCCCCTACGCGCTGGGCCTGGCCTACCGCCAGGCCGCCCATAAAGGTTATGGCGGCGTCATGGAGCTGCGCGCCAGCTACCTGGCCTGGCGCGACGACAGCAATGCGCTGCGCGTGGGCGTCAACGCCGAATGGGCCAACGGCGACGCCATGCAGACCTGGTACGGCGTCACGCCGGGCCAGGCCGCCCGCAGCCGCGCCGGTCTGCACGCCTATTCCCCGTCTTCGGGCTTACAGTCGGCGTCGCTGTATGCCGCCTGGTCGCATCAGCTGTCCGCGCGCTGGAGCACGGTCGCCACGCTGGGCGTATCGACCGTGCTGGGCGACGCCCGCGACAGCCCGTTGGTCGAGCGCGACAGCAATGTGTTCGGCAGCGTGGGCATGGTCTACGCGTTCTGAGCGGGTCCGATGAAGCGCTTGCAGGACATGGAAATGTTCGCCGAGGTCGCGGCGCGTGGCAGCTTCAGCCTGGCGGCCGCCGCGCTGGGGCTGCCACGGTCCACGCTGTCGCGCAGGCTGGCGGGGCTTGAGCGCTCGGTCGGCCTGAGCCTGCTCAGCCGCAGCACGCGCAAGCTGGCGCTGACCGAGGCCGGCCAGCTATACCTGAAGCGCTGCCGGCGCATCCTGGCCGAGGCCCGGCTCGTCCATGAGGAACTGCAGGACGGCAACGCGCCCTTCGAGGGCCTGCTGCGCGTCAATCTGCCGGCGGGCTTCGCCACCGAGGCGCTGGCGGGGGCCTTCGTGGACTTCACGCGCCACCATCCCGGCATGCGGCTGCAGCTGAACCTGGCCAATCCGGAGCACGCGGGCCGTGTGTTCGACGCGGCGGACCTGACCCTGTGCGTGGGCGAGCCGCCGGTATCGTCGCGCGTCGCGCATCATCTGGGTTTCGTGTCCGGCGGGCTGTATGCCGCCGAGGCCTATCTGGCGGCCAGGGGCGAACCGGCGCATCCGTCGGACCTGCGCGAGCAAGATTGCATCGGCTTCAGGCTGCGCGCCGATGGCTTGGCGGCGCGCTGGCCGCTGGCCTGCGGCGACGAGCGCGTCGAGGTGCGGCCCGCGAGCCGTTTCTCGGTCAATGAAGCCGGCATGGCGCGGCGGCTCGCGGCGCTGGGCGCCGGCGTGGCCGCGCTGGGCGGCGACCAGGAACCCTATGTGCGCGCGGGCATGTTGCGCAGGATCCTGCCGCAATGGCGCGTGGCGCCGCTGCCCGTCCATGCGCTGACCGAGACCCGTCTGCTGCCCGCGCGGGTGCGGGCGCTGGCCGGGCATCTGGCGCGGCGCCTGGACTGAGCCTGGCGCGGCGCTACATGCCGATGCCGCGCGCCATCAGCACCGCGCACAGCGGCAGCAGGATGAACAGGTGCGATTCGATCATGACCCAGCGCCGGGCGCGGCGGATCTCGGGCTCGGAGGGCACGAAGCCCGGCTGCTGGCGCGCCTGCTTCTGCCAGCGCAGGAAGCTGAGCGTGGGCGGGATCGAACAGAGCCCGATCACGATGAAGAGCGTGATCTTGGCGTGGAACCAGGGATTGGACATATAGAAGGCGGCGCCCTTGGCGCCCAGCGTCAGGCGCAGCAGGCCCGTGGCCAGCACGGCCAGCGCCGAGAACATGTAGACGCGGTCATAGAGGGCGAGCCGGCGCACCGTGTCCGGCGCCAGGCCGGGGCGCAGCAGCACGGCCTCGGCGGTCATGACGACCACCAGCACGAAGATGGCGAGATAGTGGATCCAGGCGAGCAGGGCGTCTTGCAGCATGACGGTGTCCAGAAGCGGGGAGTTGGGATGCCCAGTTTTTAACACCGAGGCGCGGGACGGCACCAGCGCGCCGGCATGACAGCGGCCGTCAGTGGGCATTCTTCGCGTGGCGCGAGGAGGACGGCGCGCCGGCGTTCCCGGCCAGACCGTGCGCGCGAAAAAAAAGGGCGCCCCCTTTGGGGCGCCCTGCCTGCGGTACCGCGTGCCGGCCTAGCGGCGGCGGGCGGCCTCGGCGGCTTCCTGCTGCGCGTCCACCACGGCCAGCGCCGTCATGTTGACGATGCGGCGCACGGTGGCGCTGGTGGTCAGGATGTGCACGGGGCGGGCCGCGCCCAGCAGGATCGGACCCATCGCCACGCCATTGCTGCCGGTCATCTTCAGCATGTTGTAGGTGATGTTGCCGGTGTCCAGGTTGGGCATGACCAGCAGGTTGGCGCGACCCTTCAGGGTGCTGTCCGGATAGGCCAGCACGCGGATCTTCTCCGACAGCGCGGCGTCGGCGTGCATTTCACCGTCCACTTCCAGGTCGGGCGCGCGTTCCTGCACGCGCTGGCGCGCGGCGGCCATCTTGCGCGACGACTCGGTCTGGCGGCTGCCGAAGTTCGAGTGCGACAGCAGCGCGATCTTCGGCACCACGCCAAAGCGCAGCATCTCGTCGGCGGCCTGGATGGTGATGCTGGCGACTTCCTCGGCCGAGGGGTTCTCGTTGACGTGCGTGTCGGTGACGAACAGCGTCTGGTCGGGCAGCATCAGCACGTTCAGCGCGGCGTAGGTCTGGCCTTCCTTCCTGCCGATGATCTCGTCGATGTACTTGAGCTGGTTGTCGTACTTGCTGGCCACGCCGCACAGCAGCGCGTCGGCATCGCCACGACGCAGCAGCATCGCGCCGATCAGCGTGTTGTGCTTGCGGATCATCGCCTTGGCGATGGCCGGCGTCACGCCCTCGCGGCCCTTGAGCTGGTAGTAGGCGTTCCAGGTTTCGTTGAAGCGGCCGTCGTCCTCGGGATCGACGATCTCCAGGTTCACGCCCGGCGTCATGCGCAGGCCGAACTTCTTGATACGCATCTCGATGACGGAGGGGCGGCCGATCAGGATGGGCTGGGCCAGCTTCTCGTCGATGACGGTCTGCACGGCGCGCAGCACGCGCTCGTCTTCGCCATCGGCGTAGATGACGCGCTTGGGCGCCTTCTTGGCCTGGGCGAACAGCGGGCGCATCAGCTGGCCCGAGTGGTACACGAAGCCCATCAGCTTCTGGCGGTAGGCCTCGATGTCCTCGATGGGACGGGCGGCCACGCCGGACTCGGCGGCGGCCTGGGCCACGGCCGGGGCGATCTGCACGATCAGGCGCGGATCGAAGGGCTTGGGGATGATGTAGTCGGGGCCGAACGACAGTTCCTGGCCGGCGTAGGCGCGGGCCACTTCGTCGTTCTGCTCGGCCTGGGCCAGGTCGGCGATGGCCTTCACGCAAGCCAGCTTCATTTCTTCCGTGATGCGCGAGGCGCCGGCGTCCATGGCGCCGCGGAAGATGAAGGGGAAGCACAGCACGTTGTTGACCTGGTTCGGGTAGTCCGAACGGCCGGTGGCGATGATGCAGTCGGGACGCGCGGCCTTGGCGACTTCCGGGCGGATTTCCGGCTCGGGGTTGGCCAGGGCCAGGATCAGCGGACGGTCGGCCATGGTCTTGACCATGTCGGCGGTCAGCACGCCGGCGGTCGAGCAGCCCAGGAACACGTCGGCGCCGTTGACCACGTCGGCCAGCGTGCGCGCGTCGGTCTTCTGCGCGTAGCGCTTCTTGTTGGCCTCCATGTTTTCGTCGCGGCCGTCCCAGATCACGCCGCGCGAGTCCACCACGTAGATGTGCTCGCGCTTGACGCCCAGGTGCACCAGCAGGTCCAGGCAGGCGATGGCGGCGGCGCCGGCGCCCGAGCAGGCCAGCTTGACCGAGCCGATGTCCTTGTTCACGACCTTCAGGCCGTTCAGGATGGCGGCCGACGAGATGATGGCGGTGCCGTGCTGGTCGTCATGGAAGACCGGGATCTTCATGCGCTCGCGCAGCTTCTTCTCGATGTAGAAGCACTCGGGCGCCTTGATGTCCTCGAGGTTGACGCCGCCCAGCGTGGGTTCCAGCGCCGCGATGATGTCGACCAGCTTGTCGGGGTCGTTCTCGGCCAGTTCGATGTCGAACACGTCGATGCCGGCGAACTTCTTGAACAGGCAGCCCTTGCCTTCCATCACGGGCTTGGCGGCCAGCGGGCCGATGTTGCCCAGGCCCAGCACGGCGGTGCCGTTGGTGATCACGCCCACCAGGTTGCCGCGCGAGGTGTACTTGGACGCGGCGTCGTCGCCCTGGTCGAAGATGGCCATGCACGCGGCGGCCACGCCCGGCGAGTAGGCCAGCGACAGGTCGTCCTGGTTGGCCAGCGTCTTGGTCGGGGTGACGGAGATTTTGCCCGGGGTCGGGTAGGCGTGGTAGTCCAACGCCAATTTAGCGAGAGTGTCGTCCATGGGGATAAGGCCTGCGAGGGCCATCAACGGTGAAACGGAAACGGGAAACAAAAATGCGGGCCTGGGGCCCGCGTATTCTTTGGGGAAATGCCTGGGAACGTCCGTATTTCACCAGAAAGCGGGCGCGAGCGCTTGCTGCGCCGCAACGAGCAGCGGATTCAGGGTGGACTTTGATCAAGCCGGCGCGTGATCGCGGCGGGAAATCCGCGCGGTTCGGGCTGCGGGCAGGCCGCGAAAGGAATGGGGGACGACGAGAGGCGGGAATGCCGGCCTGGGACACGTCCGACGGCGGACCTGGATCCGGGAACAGGTCGGTGGGGAATGGGCGGCGGGGAGGCGGCCATGCCGCAATGGCGCGGCCGCCTCCCCGTGTTTCACTGCGCCCAGGGCGGCGTATGGCGCGTTGCCGCGCCCAGCCGCTCGCGCAGCGCCTGGACGTCGGCCGCGCGTCCCAGGCTGTCCAGCGCTTGCAGCACGATCCAGTCGCGGCCGACCTCGAAGAAGTCGCGCAGCTGAGCCCGCGTGTCGCTGCGGCCGAAACCGTCGGTGCCCAGCGTGCGGTAGGGCGCGGGCACCCAGGCGCGGATCTGTTCGGGCACGGCGCGCACGTAGTCGCTGGCGGCGATCACGGGGGCCTGGCTGTCGCCCAGGCAGGCCCGAACCCAGTCGGCATCCGGGGCCGCCGGCAGGCCCAGCAGGCGGGCGCGCTCGGCTTCGCGGCCGTCGCGCGCCAGTTCGGAATAGCTGGTCACGCTCCAGACTTCGGCGTCCACGCCGTATTCGTCGCGCAGGCGATCGGCCGCCAGTTCGGCCTCGCGCAGCATGGGGCCCGAGCCCAGCAGGCGCACCTGGGCCTGGCCGCGCGCCGGGCGCAGCCGGTACAGGCCGCGCAGGATGCCCGCGCGCGCCGCCGGGTCCGCCGGCATGTCGGGCTGGGCCAGGTTCTCGTTGGTGACGGTCAGGTAGAAGAACTCGTCGTGTTGCTCGTCCAGCATGCGGCGCATGCCGTATTCCACGATCACGGCGACCTCGTAGGCGTAAGCCGGATCGTAGGCGCGGCAATTGGGCACGGTGGCCGCCGTCAGGTGGCTGGAGCCGTCCTGGTGCTGCAGGCCCTCGCCGCCCAGAGTGGTGCGGCCCGAGGTGGCGCCCACCAGGAAGCCGCGCGTGCGCTGGTCGGCGGCGGCCCAGATCAGGTCGCCGATGCGCTGGAAGCCAAACATCGAGTAATAGATATAGAACGGCAGCATGGGCAGGCCGTTCACCGAATAGCTGGTGCCGGCGGCGGTCCAGGACGAGATCGCGCCGGCCTCGGTGATGCCTTCCTCGAGGATCTGGCCGTCGCGCGCCTCGCGGTAATAGAGCACCGAGCCGATGTCCTCCGGCTCGTACAGCTGGCCCTGCGCCGAATAGATGCCGATCTGGCGGAACAGGTTGGCCATGCCGAAGGTGCGCGCCTCGTCGGCCACGATGGGCACGATGCGCGGGCCCACGGTCGCGTCCTTGAGCAGGGCGGTCAGCATGCGCACGATGGCCATGGTCGACGACATTTCCTTGCCGTCGGCCTCCAGCGCGAAGCGGCCCCACTGCGCGACCTCGGGCGCGGGCAGGCGCGGCGACTGCGTGTTGCGGCGGGGAATGTGGCCGCCCAGCGCCGCGCGGCGCGCCTGCAGGTGGCGGATCTCGGCGCTGTCGGGCGCCGGGCGGTAGAACTTCAGCGCCAGGCAGTCGGCGTCCGAGATCGGCAGCGCGAAGCGGTCGCGGAAGGCCAGCAGTGCCTCGTCGTCCAGCTTCTTCTGCTGGTGCGTGGTCATCTTGCCCTGGCCGGCCGTGCCCATGCCGAAGCCCTTCTTGGTCTGCGCCAGGATGACGGTGGGCTGGCCCCGGTGGCGCGCCGCGCGATGGTAGGCGGCGTGGATCTTCACCATGTCGTGGCCGCCGCGGTGCAGGCGGTCGATGGCGTCGTCGGTCCAGTCGGCCACCAGCGCCGCCAGCTCGGGATTCTGGTTGAAGAAATGCGCGCGGTTGAAGGCGCCGTCATTGGCGGCGAAGGTCTGGAACTGGCCGTCCACCGTGTTGGCGAAGGCGCGCGCCAGCGCGCCGGTGGCGTCGCGCCGCAGGAGCGCGTCCCAGTCGCTGCCCCAGACCAGCTTGATGACGTTCCAGCCGGCGCCGGCGTACAGCGTTTCCAGCTCATCGATGATGCGGCCGTTGCCGCGCACCGGGCCGTCCAGCCGTTGCAGGTTGCAGTTGACCACGAACACCAGGTTGTCGAGCTTCTCGCGCGCGGCCAGCGTCAGCGCGGCGATCGATTCGGGCTCGTCCATCTCGCCGTCGCCGAAGATGCCCCAGACCTTGCGCTCGCTGGCAGGGGCCAGCGAGCGGTGTTCCAGGTAGCGCATGAAGCGGGCCTGATAGATGGCGTTGATCGGGCCGATTCCCATCGAGCCGGTGGGAAACTGCCAGAAGTCCGGCATCAGCCACGGGTGCGGATAGGACGACAGGCCGCGCAGGCCGCGCGCCCGCGCCGTGATCTCCTGGCGGAAATGCGCCAGGTCCTCGTCGTTCAGGAAGCCTTCCAGGTAGGCGCGCGCATAGACGCCCGGCGCGGAGTGCGGTTGCATGTAGACCAGGTCGCCGGGACCGTCCGGACCCTGCGCGCGAAAGAAATGATTGAAGCCCACCTCGAACAGGTCGGCGGCCGAGGCATAGCTGGCGATGTGGCCGCCCAGCTCGCCGTGCGCCTGGTTGGCCCGCACCACCATGGCCAGCGCGTTCCAGCGATTGATGCGGGCGATGCGCTCTTCCACCGCCAGGTTGCCGGGGAAGGGCGGCTCCTGGTCGGCCGGGATGGTATTCAGATAGGCGCTGCGGGTCTGGCCGTTGGCGCGCAGCCCCAGCGACGCGGCGTGGGCCAGCAGATTCTCCAGCACGTAACCGGCGCGGCCAGGGCCGGCGCTCTGCGCCAGCGCCTGCAGGGCCTCGCGCCATTCGGCGGTTTCGGCGGGATCGGCGTCCTCGGTGGCGGCTTGCCGGAGGTCTTGCCCGGCGTTCGGATGGCTGGCGTCGCACATGGTGAAATCGTCTCCTGTTATAGCGCTCATGCTAGACCCTGGCCTCCGGTATGAGTGTCCAAATTCCCGTGCGGTATCGTAGGGATTCAGCATAATCTTCCGCGATCTTTTTCGCTGGCGGCAGTTTCTGCCGTGCAATGCGTTTGATGTCGCGCGACCACTGGGCGGACGCGGGCAGGCTAGAATTCGCGGTTTGGCAAAAAAACCAACCGGCAAACCTACAGGGCGACATGCCCCTAAGGCCGGGCGCCGCGGCGCGGACCAGAAGTCCGACACGCAGCCGCCCGGCCAGTGAAAAGGAGACTTCAATGGCTCAACCCATCAGCGTCCCGGCAGACGTGACGCTGCCGGAACTGACGTTCCGCGGCGTCCTGCTGGGCGCACTGATCACCGTCATCTTCACGGCTTCGAACGTGTTCCTCGGGCTGAAGGTCGGCCTGACCTTCTCGTCCGCCATCCCGGCGGCCGTGATCTCCATGTCCGTGCTGCGCCTGTTCAAGGACGCCAACATCCTTGAAAACAACATGGTGCAGACGCAGGCTTCGGCGGCGGGCACGCTGTCGTCCATCATCTTCATCCTGCCCGCCCTGGTCATGATGGGCTACTGGCAGGGCTTTCCGTTCTGGCAGACCCTGGGCATCTGCGCCGCCGGCGGCATGCTGGGCGTGATGTTCTCGATTCCGCTGCGCCACGTCATGGTGGTGCAGAGCGAGCTGCCCTATCCCGAGGGCGTGGCCGCGGCCGAGATTCTCCGGGTGGGCAGCGCCGAGCGCGCTCAGGAAGCGCAGGCCGACGCCGCGCCGGGCAAGGCGGCCAAGCCCGCCGCCACCGGCATGGCCGATATCGCGGCCGGCGGCGTGGTCGCCGCGGCGGTGAGCTTCGCCGCCAGCGGCCTGCGGGTGCTGGGCGAGAGCGTGAGCGGCTGGTTCGCGCTGGGCGGGGCGGTGTTCCGCCTGCCCATGGGCTTTTCGCTGGCGCTGCTGGGCGCCGGCTACCTGATCGGCATCGTGGCCGGCCTGGCCATGCTGACCGGTCTGGTGATCGCCTGGGGCATCGCCGTGCCGGTGTTGACCTCCATGGGCGACCTGCCGACCGGCAAGACGCTGGCGCAGTACGCCACCGGCATCTGGTCTTCGCAGGTGCGCTTCATCGGCGCCGGCGTGATCGGCGTGGGCGCGATCTGGACCCTGGCCACGCTGTTCATGCCGATGGCGCGCGGCGTCAAGGCCTCGTTCTCGGCCCTGAGCAAGGCGGGCAAGGCCCGCGCCGGCCAGGCGCCGCGCACCGAGCGCGACCTGTCGGCGGGCTGGATCTCCATCGTCACGCTGGTGCTGGTGGCCATCCTGGTCGTCACGTTCCAGGTCTTCCTGGCCGACGCGCCGCTGTCGGCGGCTGCCGTCTGGAAGCTGGTCGCCTACGCCGTGCTGTTCGCCTTCGTCTTCGGCTTCCTGGTGGCGGCGGCCTGCGGGTACATGGCCGGCCTGGTGGGCACGTCGTCCAGCCCGATCTCGGGCGTGGGCATCGTCGCCATCGTGCTGGTCTCGCTGCTGATGCTGGTCCTGGGCGGCGAGCTGCTGGAAGCGAAGAACGGCGTGCAGATGACCATCGCGCTGGCGATCTTCAGCACCTCGGCGGTGGTGGCGGTGGCCTCGATCGCCAACGACAACCTGCAGGACCTGAAGACCGGCTGGCTGGTGGGCGCGACACCCTGGCGCCAGCAGGTGGCGCTGCTGATCGGCTGCGTGCTCGGCGCCGCCGTGATCTCGCCGGTGCTGGAACTGCTGTATAACGCCTACGGCTTCGCCGACGCCATGCCGCGCGAAGGCATGGATCCGGGCCAGGCCCTGTCCGCGCCGCAGGCGACGCTGATGCTGGCGATCGCGCGCGGCATCTTCTCGCACCAGCTGAACTGGACCATGATCCTGATCGGCATGGCGGTGGGCGTGGGCCTGATCGCGGTCGACGCCATCATGCAGCGCACCTGCCGCGTGGCGCGCATGCCGGTGCTGGCCGTGGGCATCGGCATCTATCTGCCGCCCACCGTCGCCGCGCCGCTGGTGGCGGGCGCCTTGCTGGCCTGGGCGCTGGAGCGCGCGCTGCGCCGCCGCGCCGCGGCCGCCGGCCAGCGCTATGACGACTACGCCGACGCCGCCAACCGGCGCGGCGTGCTGATCGCCTCCGGCCTGATCGTGGGCGAGAGCTTGGTGGGTGTGCTGATGGCCGCCATCATCGGCGCCTCGGGCAGCGAAGCGCCGCTGGCCCTGGTCGGCGCGGACTTCGGCGTCACCGCCTCGTACCTGGGGCTGGCCGTGTTCGCGTTCGTGGCCGTGTTGTTCTGGCGCCGGGTGATGCGCCTGGCCTGAGCGATTCCCGGATCGGCCCGCCGTCGGCAGACCGGCGGCGGGCGGCCATCCTGATGCCGGCCCGCGATCGCGGGCCGATTTTCTTGTTCAATTCCCCGATTCGCGGGCCAGCTCGTCCAGCAGGCTGCCATAGGCCTGCACGGCCAGCTGGATGTCGTCGCTGGTGGTGGTTTCCAGCGGATTGTGGCTGATGCCGTGGTTCTGACCGCGCACGAACAGCATGGCCTGCGGCATGATTTCATGCAGCTTCATGGCGTCGTGGCCGGCGCCGCTGGCCATGCAATGCGGCGGCAGGCCCTGCGCGGCGATGGCGCGCTCCCAGCGCTGTTGCCATCGCGGATGGCTGGGCGCGGCCGAGGCGCGCATGGTTTGCTCCGTCGTCTGGCGCAGGCCACGGCGCGCGCAGATGGCGGCCAGCTCGGCCAGCACGTCGCGGGCCAGCGCGTCGCGCTGCGCATCGCTGGGCGCGCGCAGGTCCAGGCTGAACCGGCATTCCCCGGGCACCACATTGATCGAGCCGTTCGGCACCTCCAGCATGCCCACCGTGCCGACCGAGCCCGCGTCGGCGGCGGCGCGCCGCTCCACGTACAGCAACAGTTCCGCCGCGGCCGTGGCCGCGTCGCGTCGGCTGCCCATGGGCGTGGTGCCGGCGTGGCTGGCCATGCCCTGGATGCGCACGCGGTAGCGCACGCAGCCATTGATCGAGGTCACGGCGGCCAGCGGCAGGCCCAGCTCGTACAGCACCGGGCCCTGCTCGATATGCACCTCGATGAAGCCCAGGTAGCGCGCCGGATCGCGGCGCAGCCGGGGAATGTCCTCGGCCCGCAGGCCGGCGCGGCGCAGCGCCTCGCGCATGCTGATGCCGTCGGCGTCCACCTGGTCCAGCCAGGCGGGTTGGAAGTCGCCCGTCAGCGCGCCGGATCCCAGAAAGGTGGCGGGATAACGCTGACCTTCTTCTTCCGCGAAGGCGACCACCTCGATCTGGAACGGCAGCCGCCGGCCCTGGCGGCTCAGCTCGCGCACGCAGGCCATGGGCACGAAGATGCCCAGGCGGCCGTCGTACTTGCCGGCGTTGCGCACCGTGTCGTAGTGGCTGCCGGTCAACAGGATGGGGGCGTCCGCCGTGGCGGCGCGATAGCGGCCGACCACGTTGCCGACCGCGTCGATGCCGACCTCGTCGAAGCCGCCGTCGCGCATCCAGGTTTCGATCTGGCGGGCGCAGGCCCGGTGGGCATCGGTCAGGTAGGTGACGGTGAGCAGGCCGCGCTCGGCGTAGCCGGGGTCGCTGTGCGCGCTCAGTTGCTCATGCCAGTCCCAGATGTCCTCGCCCAGCGCGGGGCGGTCGCCGAAGGCGTCGCGCAGTCGCAGTTCGGCGTTGCGATGGAGCGCGATCAGCGTCTCTTGCCGTTCGATGTCGGCCGGATGGTCCAGGCGGCGCGCGAGGCTGGCGATGGCCTGGCCCGCGTCCAGTTCGCGGCCCCGTGCGTCGTGCGTCGCCAGCACGGGATCGTGGCCATGGCGCTCGCGATAGGCGCCGGCCAGTCTGGCCAGCTCGTCTCGTTCGGCGGACGTGTCGCCCTTGGGGAGCGTGCTGGCGCCGGCGTCGATCAGCGCCGCCAGCACCTCGCCGCCCGCGCCGTCGACAGCGCGGCGCAGGGCCTGCTTGAGCTGGGCCAGCGTGGCGAAGGGGCGTTCGTCCAGCGCCCGGGCCGCGATCCCGGGCGCGCCCGGGTACAGTCCGGCCAGCATGCTGGCGGCGTCGTCGGCGGTCGCGGCGTTGAGTCGGGCTAGCGTATGGGGCATGGCGCGGATCCGTGAGAGGGCAGGGGCGGGAGAGGGCCAGACACCATAGCCCGAATCCCGTCGCGGTCATATACATGAATGCATGGATTGCACCGCCGAGCCTGCTCAGCGCAGGTCGCCGCAAGGCCAGCCCAGCGCGCCGTAGCCGCCGGGCTCAGCCGTTGCGGTAGAGAAAGCTGTAGGCGTTGATCGCCGGCACCCCCCCGAGATGTGCGTACAGCACCCGCGAGCCGGCGGGAAATTCGCCGCGCCGGACCTTGTCCACCATGCCCTGCATGGATTTGCCCTCGTAGACCGGGTCCGTCATCATGCCCTCCAGCCGCGCGCACAGGCGGATGGCCTCGTTGGTCTCGGCCGAGGGCAGGCCGTAGGCCGGATAGGCGTAGCGCGTGTCCAGGGTCACGTCGGCGTCCTCGATGGCGCGGCCCAGCCCGACCATGTCGGCGGTGCGGCGCGCGATGCGCAGGATCTGCGCCCGCGTCTGGTCCGGCGTGGCCGAGGCGTCGATGCCGATCACGCGGTCGGCGCGACCGTCGTCGGCGAAGCCCACCACCATGCCGGCCTGCGTGCTGCCGGTGACGGCGCAGACCACGATGTAGTCGAACTTGAAGCCCAGTCCGGCTTCCTGGCGCCGCACTTCCTCGGCGAAGCCCACATAGCCCAGTCCGCCCAGTTCATGGTCCGACGCGCCGGCCGGAATGGCGTAGGGCTTGCCGCCACGGCGGCGCACGTCCTCCAGCGCCTCTTCCCAGCTGCGTCGGAAGCCGATGTCGAAGCCCTGGTCCACCAGCCGCACGTCGGCGCCCATCAGCCGGCTCATCATGATGTTGCCGACCCGGTCGTAGACGGCGTCCGAATAGTCCACCCAGTTTTCCTGCACCAGCACGCACTTCAGGCCCAGCTTGGCCGCCACCGCCGCGACCATGCGCGTGTGGTTGGACTGGATGCCGCCGATGGTGACGAGTGTGTCGCAGCCTTGTTCCAGCGCTTGCGGGATCAGGTATTCCAGCTTGCGCAGCTTGTTGCCGCCGAAGGCCAGGCCGCTATTGCAGTCCTCGCGCTTGGCGTAGAGCTCGACCTTGCCGCCCAGGTGGGCCGACAGCCGGTCCAGCCGTTCGATGGGCGTGTCGCCGAAGGTCAGGCGGTGGCGGGGGAAGCGTTGCAGGTCCATGGAAGCTCCTTTGGCGTTTTCGAGCCGGGCCGGAAGCGGCCGTGGCTGAAAAAAATCATAGGAATCATGGGGTTATGTGGTCAATTGCGTATTTTTGTGATTTATTGATGTTTCATTTAGGTTGATGGACTTGATAGTCCTTTGAATTTATAAAAACGATGACTCATCAAAATTAAATTTACAGGGACAGATAAGATGGCCACCCTCTCCAGCCTGGACCGGATCGACCGCCAGATCCTGCGGGTGCTGCAAAAGGACGCGCAGATCACCAACCTGGATTTGAGCGCGCGGGTGAATCTCAGCCCGGCGGCCTGCCTGCGGCGGGTGGAAAAGCTGCGCACCGAGGGCGTGATCCGCAAGACGGTGGCGCTGCTGGAGCCGGCCGCGGCGGACATGGCCACGCTGGTGATCGTGGGCGTGGTGCTGGACCGTTCCACGCCGGAGGCTTTCACCGACTTCGAGGAGGCCGCGCGCGGCATCAGCGGCTGCCTGGAGTGTCATCTGGTGGCGGGGGAGTTCGACTACTTCCTGATGCTGCGCATCCGCGACCTGGAGCGCTTCAACAAGCTGCACGCGGGCGAGATCATCAAGCTGCCCGGGGTACGGCAGATCCGCACCTTCTTCGTATTGAAGGAGATCATGTCGACCACCGAATTGCCGCTCTGAGCGCGCCTGATCCGACGCAAAAGCGCAACACTGCGCTGCTGCGAGGTCTTTCATGATGCGCCGCCGCATTTTTCGCAGACGGCATTTTGAATGCGCGTAGACGGCTCGATAGAAGGGGTTGCCAGGACATTCCCGCAGGCCGGGAAACGGCGATGGACGGCCGTTTTGCGTCACGCAATCGCAGCAAGACGCCCATAAACTCAAAGGGTTATACTCTTAATCCATACGGCTTTTAAGGGCTTGTACGCGCCTTCTGCCCCTGCTATCCGCTAACCGGGAAGCCCGTGTCGCGGAAGGTTTTTTCCTGCATCGTGTCGAGTGAAGCACTCGTAAAGGTGAAGCGATTATGTCTTCGGAAATAGAATCCCTATCCACGTCTTATCTGTTTGGGGGGAACGCCCCCTACGTTGAGGAGCTTTACGAAGCCTACCTCGACAACCCCGGTTCGGTGCCGGACAACTGGCGCGAATACTTCGACCAGCTGCAGCACGCTCCCGCCACCGACGGCCAGGAATCCACCCGCGACCAGGCCCACGCTCCCATCGTCGAATCGTTCGCTCAGCGCGCCAAGGCCAATGCCTTCGTGCAACGCGCCGCCGAACCCGACCTGAGCGTCGCCAGCAAGCAAGTCTCGGTGCAGTCCCTGATCGCCGCCTACCGTTCGCTGGGTTCGCGCTGGGCCGACCTCGATCCGCTCAAGCGCCAGGAACGTCCGCCGATCCCCGAGCTCGATCCCGCCTTCTACGGCCTGACCGAAGCCGACCTGGACCAGACCTACTCGGCCACCAACACCTACTTCACGACCGCCAGCACCATGACGCTGCGCGACATCCTGAAGGCGCTGCGCGACACGTACTGCCGCAGCATCGGTGCCGAATTCACGCATATCTCCGACCCCGCCGCCAAGCGCTGGATCCAGGAACGCCTGGAAACCACGCTAGGCGCGCCGACCTACACGGTCGAGGAAAAGCGCCACATCCTGCAGCAGCTGACCGAGTCCGAAGGCCTCGAGCGCTTCCTGCACACCAAGTACGTCGGCCAGAAGCGCTTCTCGCTGGAAGGCGGCGAGAGCTTCATCGCCTCGATGGACGAAGTGGTGAACCACGCCGGTGAGAACGGCGTGCAGGAAATCGTGGTCGGCATGGCCCACCGCGGCCGCCTGAACCTGCTCGTGAACATCATGGGCAAGATGCCCGGCGACCTGTTCGCCGAGTTCGAAGGCAAGCACGCCGAAGGCCTGACCGACGGCGACGTGAAGTACCACAACGGCTTCTCGAGCGACCTGTCCACCCGTGGCGGTCCGGTGCACCTGTCGCTGGCGTTCAACCCGTCCCACCTGGAAATCGTCAACCCCGTGGTCGAAGGCAGCGCGCGCGCTCGCCAGGAACGCCGCGGCGACGCCGAAGGCAAGCAGGTGCTGCCGGTGCTGGTGCACGGCGACGCGGCCTTCGCCGGCCAGGGCGTGGTCATGGAAACCCTGAACCTGGCCCAGACCCGCGGCTACGGCACGGGCGGCACGCTGCACATCGTCATCAACAACCAGATCGGCTTCACCACGTCCGACCCGCGCGACTCGCGTTCGACGCTGTATTGCACCGACGTGGTCAAGATGATCGAAGCCCCGGTGTTCCACGTCAACGGCGACGATCCCGAAGCCGTGGTGTTCGTCACCAAGCTGGCGCTGGACTACCGCCTGCAGTTCCGCCACGACGTCGTGGTCGACATCGTCTGCTTCCGCAAGCTGGGCCACAACGAGCAGGACACCCCCTCGCTGACGCAGCCGCTGATGTACAAGCGCATCGGCCATCACCCCGGCACGCGCAAGCTGTACGCCGACAAGCTGACCACGCAGGGCGTGCTGGCCGAAGGCGAAGCCGACCAGCTGGTCAAGGACTACCGCCAGCTGATGGAAGACGGCCAGCGCACCATCGAGCCGGTGCTGACCGACTACAAGAGCAAGTACGCCATCGACTGGTCGCCCTTCCTGGGCGCCAAGTGGACCGACCAGGCCGACACCGCCGTGCCGCTGGCTGAACTGAAGCGCATCGGCGAGCGCATCACCACGGTGCCGGAAGGCTTCACCGTGCACCCGCTGGTCGCCAAGCTGCTGAACGACCGTCGCACCATGGCCAAGGGCGAGATGAACCTGGACTGGGGCATGGGCGAGCACCTCGCCTTCGCGACCCTGGTGTCCTCGGGCTACGCCATCCGCATCACCGGCCAGGACTCGGGCCGTGGCACGTTCACGCACCGCCACGCCGTGCTGCACGACCAGAACCGCGAGCGCTGGAACGACGGCACCTACATCCCGCTGCAGAACGTCTCGGAAGGCCAGGCGCCTTTCACCGTGATCGACTCCGTGCTGTCCGAAGAGGCGGTGCTGGGCTTTGAATACGGCTACTCCAGCGCCGAGCCCAACACGCTGACCATCTGGGAAGGCCAGTTCGGCGACTTCGTCAACGGCGCCCAGGTCGTGATCGACCAGTTCATCAGCTCCGGCGAAGCCAAGTGGGGCCGCCAGTCGGGCCTGACCCTGATGCTGCCGCACGGCTACGAAGGCCAGGGTCCCGAGCACTCGTCGGGCCGCATCGAGCGCTTCCTGCAGCTGTGCGCCGACAACAACATGCAAGTGGTTCAGCCGACCTCGGCCTCGCAGATCTTCCACGTTCTGCGTCGCCAGATGATCCGCCCGTTCCGCAAGCCGCTGGTGCTGTTCACGCCCAAGTCGCTGCTGCGCAACAAGGACGCCGGCTCGCCGCTGACCGATCTGGCCGGCGGCAGCTTCCGCCCCGTGATCGGCGAAGTGGACGACACGATCGACGCCGCCAAGGTCAAGCGCGTGCTGGCCTGCTCGGGCAAGGTCTACTATGACCTGGTCAACGCCCGCCGCGAGCGTGGCGCCGACAACGTCGCCATCGTCCGTGTCGAGCAGCTGTATCCGTTCGCTCACAAGGCCTTCGAAGCCGAACTGCGCAAGTACCCCAAGGCCACGGAAGTGATCTGGGTGCAGGACGAGCCGCAGAACCAGGGCCCGTGGTTCTACATCCAGCATCACGTGTACGAGAACATGACCGAAGGCCAGAAGCTGGGCTACGCCGGTCGTGCCGCGTCGGCTTCGCCGGCCGTCGGCTACCTGGCCAAGCACCAGGAACAGCAGAAGGCCCTGATCGAGACCGCCTTCGCGCCCAAGTTCAAGGTCATGCTGACGAAGTAAGCACCAAAGCGCGCGGGGGGGCGCCGGTATCAGAAACCGCGCCCGCCCCGCCGCCCCCACACAAAAAA